>JAGAWN010000148.1 GCA_017941355.1 Ruminiclostridium sp.
AATGTTTTCGCTTATCTGTCACATCTGCTTACAGAGCTTCCGAAGCTCGGCGATGTTCCTGATACCGAACAGATCGATAAGCTGCTGCCGTGGTCTGATGAACTGCCTGAGTTCTGTAAGTAAATATCTGAAATGTTCACCGGCATTCCGAACTGGTCTTTGGATTACTTCGGAATGCTTATATTTTTTTGTGCTAAAACGCGGGATTATTGAGCGGATACAACCTGACTGGAAGAAATATGGAAGAACGCCTTTAATAATGCAGTTTTCCGGGTGCGCCGCAAACTGAAAATTTCCATAAAATCGTACGAAAACGAAGAAAAGCATACTAATTCCGACCAAACAGCACATGGGGCATCCGAAAACTGTAGTAGAGGCACTTTACATTATTACCATTGATGATACCGTTTTTCTTCACCTATATCAGTCTTTTCACTATGCCCCGAAAGCAGGACCGTATTATCCGGCAGTGCGAATATCTTCTGTGTTATGCTGTTTAATATCGTCGGTCTGCGGCTGCGTGAAACACCCTTTGAAAAGACAGCCTCCCGCAAGATAAAGCGTGACAAGGTACTGGAGACTGCGGCAGTTTAGTTCAATACGCAGATATATTCCTGAAGCCCGTGTGCATAAAAACTGTAAGAACACAGGAAATATAAAGCCGGCAAACGGAGATCAACTTAAGTTCTTTCCCGTTTCCGGCTGTTTTTATATTATCGGAATGGTGCCGCCGTTCTGTTATACTCGTGTACACTTTTCCCGCAGCAGTATTACCACTGTCAAGGTCTTTATATTTGCTGTAATGCAATACGGCTCCATCTGTTAACTCTTATCTATCCTTCTGAATACCGCCGCAAGTATCGCACCCGATATATTATGCCATACGGAAAATATAGCTCCCGGCACAGTTGCCATTGCAAGATCAGGAAAAGCACTTCCGGCAAGTGTTGTAGCAAGACCCGAGTTCTGCATACCTATCTCTATGGCAACAGCCTTCTTCCTCGGAGCATCCATTCCGAACAACAGCCCGACAAGATAACCGCAGGCATAGCCTAAAAGATTGTGAAGTATAACAACGGTAAAGATCACAACACCCATAGTGAGTATCTTTTCGTTGTTATGTGATACTACCGCCGCGACTATAAGGCAGATAGCTGTCACCGAAACGCTTGGCAGAACATCTTTTGTTTTCTCGCTGAATTTCGGTATCAGTTTATTGATCAGTATTCCGAGCCCGATAGGTACAATGACTACCTGAACTATGGAGATAAACATTGCTATTACATCAACATCCACCGAGGTCTGCAGAAACAGATATGTCAGTGCAGGAGTAAGCAGCGGCGCAAGAAGAGTGTTTATACTTGTCATGCCTACCGATAGGGCAACATCTCCTTTTGAGAGATATGTTATTACATTACTCGATGTTCCGCCGGGACAGGCACCAACGAGCATTACCCCCACAAGCAGTTCATTGCTCAACCCGAACATTTTTCCGAGCGCAAACGCCAGCAGCGGCATGATAACGAACTGCGTCGTACAACCAATAATAATGTCCTTTGGTCTGGAGAATACCACTGCAAAATCAGACAGCTTCATGGTAAGTCCCATTCCGAACATAACTGTCATCAGCAGGTAATTCACCCAGCCGGTTTGTATCCACAGGCAGCTTTCCGGTATAAACAGCGCAAATGCCGCTATCACAAGGACTATAACTGCCATATATTTTCCAATCAATTCGCTGATTCTCTTCACTTTACTACCCTCAGTTGCTAATTGAGACAAATAATAATCATCATACCATTTTGTTTAATTGCCAATGCCTGTTTTGCTCTGCATACACAATATTGTATATTGCTATATCCCACCGACATCTTCCGATGTAAGAGCGTATTCTTTCAACTGCCTGTATTCTTCAGGAGTATTACAGCCTTTTATCAGGAGCTCGCTTCCCTCAAAGGTCATTGTTTTGTACCCCGTTTTTTGCATCAACTCCCTTACCTTCAGTTTGTCCGCTTTGATGAAAGCGTCACACTCCGCGCAGAGCTGCTTATCATATACAGCAGTCATAGGCTGGAGTATTCCGCAGCATTCCGCTGCTGTGATCCCGTTTGTGTGTGCGGCAGTTAATTTTTCAAGAAATGATACCGGAATAAGCGGAGCATCTACCGCTATAAAGAGCACTCTCGTCCCGGCTGCTGCCTTAAGTCCTGCATGTATGCCGGACAGTGGACCCTTTCCGGGATATATGTCCGGAGTATATCTTGTATGTGCAACAGGTCTTTCATATCCCGATATCATTATATCCGAAATTCCCATAGAAAGCAGCTTGTATGTCAGAATATCAATAAACCGCTTTCCGGAAAGCTCCAGCTCCGCCTTATCGGTCTTCATACGGCTGCTTCTGCCGCCTGCTAAGATCACCGCCGACAGTTCTGTCATATTACCTCTATCCTCACAACATTTTTCACATCACGCTTTGCGTTGCTGTCCCCGAAAACTATCAGTCTTGCGCTGTCATCGGATATGAGCAGCCACGCGTTATCCAGCTCGTCCGCCTGAACGACTGCGAAATATTCGTCGTCCGCCGCGAACCTGACCTGAACGAAGCCCGAAGCGCCGATCATATCGGAAAGATGTACCCCTTTCCCGTTTATCCGCCGTTCCTCGCCCTTTCCATTCACTATAGTACCGTCAATATCTGTCAGCGTCAGTCCGGAAAGGTCGAGTATCTGTTCTGTGCCGTTCTTTACAAGCACGATATCGCCTTCGCTTACTGTCGGTCTGATATTCAGCCATATAACAGCCGCAATTGCTGTGATCGCCAGAAGTACAGCTGTGACGATCATCACGATCTTCTTCTGTTTCATTCCTGATAACCTTGTTCTTTCCCCGGACCAATAACTTTAGTGAGCCGTTCACAAAGCAGAACTGCGAGATGACCACACACCGCGCCGCTGCTTGCGGCAACACACAGATACAGTGCCAGCGCCGGCAGCGGCAGACGGAATACGATAAGATCCGCAGTCAGCGCCGCCGTCACGGACGACAGTGTATTGGCGAGAAATATGCGGACTGCACCGGACTTTTCTCCACGCTCCGGTATGGTCAGCATCAGATCTGTCACAACCCCCGGAAGTATATACCCGACAGGTGCCAATATCCCCATGCTGCCGGTCATACCAAAGGCTAACGCGAGAACACTCTGAACAGCTCCCATAAGTGTACCGCAGCCCTTTCTTCCCGTTATACCCGCCGCAACGACAATAAACATCAGAGAAAAAGCAGTCGCGATACCGCCGGGAATATGGAGTGAGTCCGTTATGATATTGGAAAACGGCGATATCAAACGCTTCCCGAACAGACCGAGCACACAGCACAGCGCGAGAAATATCGAGTTTCGCAGCCTGTTTCTTCCTTTCATACTATACCTCAGTATATCTCAAACCTGTCCGGATAGGCTCTGCATATCAGCGTAAGTCCGTATTTATGAGCGGTCTCCACCGAGTCCGCGGTAGGTACGGATTTTGAAACAAGCACCGGTATGCCTGCCGCAACGGTTTTCATCACCATATCAGTCGGTACACGCCCGGAGGTGAAAAGCATACAGCCGGAAAGGTCAATGCCGTTCAGCACAGCGTGACCAACCGCTTTATCCACAGCGTTGTGCCGCCCGATGTCCTCACAGCAGAACAGCAGTTCGCTGCCTTTGGCGAGGAAACAGGAGTGAGTACACTGTGTGACACGGTGCATCTGCGTCCCTTCCGAAAATCGCTTTGCCAATGCGAATATTTCCCCGTCCGACCATGTTGCCTGCGGAAGCTTATGGTATTCATTTGTATTTATAGGATCACTTTTCAATACGACTTCGGCAGTATGCCCGTCTTTGTCTGTGACAAGGCTTTCTATATCCTGCGCCGAGCCGATAAGACCTTCGGTAAGGAGCCGCCCGACAGTAAGCTCTTTTATGTATTCTCCGGTACAGATAATGTTGAAACGCTGTTCGCCGTTCACGGATATTTTCAGGCTATGTTCCCTGAGAAGCGGCTTTTCGCCCTGTTCACGGCTCCCGTCAGGAAGAACCGAAATTATTTCACTCTGTTTGATAAGTTCGTTCATTATATCTTCTCCAGCTTTACCGCACAGACCTTGTATTCGGGTATGCGGGCGTATTCGTCAAGTGCCGCATTTGTCAGCACATTTACCGGTGAATCCTCAAAATGGAACGGCATCCATGTCTCGCCCTCCGACACCTTTCTTCCGACACGGGCTGTCGCCGTTATCTCTCCGCGCCTGCTGCTCACCTTTATGCGCTCGCCGTTTGAGATACCGAGCTTCTGTGCGTCACGGAAATTCACCTCAATGAAGCCCTCGCCGGATATCTCCACAAGCCCGGGCGCCCGTCCGGTCATTGCCGCCGCGTTGTAGTGATAGAGTATGCGTCCCGTCATCAGTATAAAGGGGTATTCCTCGTCCGGCAGTTCCTGCGACGGACGGTATGCCGCCGGATAAAGCAGCGCTTTTCCGCGCGCGGGATGACCGACGTGCATTATCGGAGTACCGGGGTGCGTTTTATCGGGACACGGCCATTGCAGTCCGCCCTCTCTGTCGAGACGTTCGTGACTTATACCGTGGAAGCTCGGAGTCACCTCAGCAATCTCGTCCATTATCTCCGCCGCAGTCAGCTTTTTCTGAGGATAGCCCATAGCATTCATCAGATCGGTTATTATATCCGTATCGGGACGCATACCGCCCTCAAGCGTAACAGCCTTCCTTATACGCTGTACGCGGCGTTCGGTGTTGCTGAATGTACCCTCTTTTTCCGCGTAGCTTATACCCGGAAGTATTACATCGGCATACCGCGCCGTCTTTGTCATGAATAAGTCCTGCACGACGAAAAATTCAAGGCTTTCGAGGGCTTTTATTATGTGGTGAGTATCGGGGTCGGACACAACAGGGTCTTCACCGCAGATATACAGTCCCTTGATATTTCCCCCTATCGCCGCCGGGAATACCTCGGTAGCCTTCAGTCCCGGTTTCGGATTCAGCGCTGTACCCCATGCCTTCTCGAATTTTGTGCGCACCTCCGGATCATCTACCTTCTGATAGCCCGGATAATCGGTGGGCTGAGCACCCATATCGCAGGCGCCCTGAACATTGTTCTGCCCGCGAAGAGGATTCACACCGCAGCCGCTTCTTCCTATCTTACCGCAGAGAGCCGCCATATCCGACATACACATAACACCCTCGGTGCCGGTGGAATGCTCGGTCACTCCGAGGCAGTAGATTATCGGTGCTCTTTCAGCCGTTGCGTACATTCTTGCCGCTTCTCTGAGCTTATCGGGGTCGATATGACATATCTCTCCCACCTTTTCCGGAGTGTACTCCCTTACAAGCTCTTTCAGTTCATCAAAGCCTTCGGTGTTTTCGCGGATATATTCGTGATCAATGAGGTCTTCATTTATCATCACATTCATCATGCCGTTGGCAAAGGCAACATTGGTACCGGGACGCAGCTTCAGATGGATATCCGCCGATTTGGACAGCCCGATATCACGGGGATCGACAACAATCAGCCTTGTACCGTTCTTTACGGCTTTGCGTATCTGCATTCCCACTACCGGGTGCGCTTCCTCCGGATTCGAGCCTATCAGCATTATGCAGTCAACATCGTGAGTTATGTCATAGATAGGGTTCGTCATAGCGCCGGAGCCTAAGGTTTTCGCAAGTCCGGTAACTGTCGCCGAGTGGCATACACGGGCGCAGTTATCGGTGTTATTTGTGCCGAAACAGGTGCGCACCATTTTCTGCACCATATAAATGTCCTCGTTTGCCGAACGTGAGCATGCAAATCCTGCCAGTGAATCGCCGCCGTATTTGTTTTTGAGTTCAAGGAATTTCCGAGCGGTATATGAGATAGCTTCTTCCCATGACACCTCGCGGAACTCCCCGGTGGCGCGGTCTTTTATGAGCGGCGCTGTAAGCCTGTCGGGAGAATGAACAAAATCAATGCTGCCCGAACGTCCCTTTACGCAAAGCCGCTTATGGTTGGAAGGACCGTCGGCGGCTTCCACATTCACTATCCTGTTGTTCTTCACCACAAGATCGAGCTGACAGCCGGTAGCGCAGTGCGGACAGGTCGTGCGTACCCGCGTGACCTCCCAGCTCCGGAAATTATCCTCTCTTTTCAGAGTAAGTGCGCCGGTAGGGCAAACGCTTGCACAGTTCCCGCAGTTCTCACAGCCGAAATTTTTCCAGCCTTTGCCGAAAGGTGTCTCAACGGTATGATAAGTGCCGCTGTGTCCGCTTTTCAGTACCCCGTTGCCGACGATATTGTGGCACACATTTATGCAGCGCTGACAGTGAATACACTTTCCGGGGTCGTACCGGATATACGGGTCGTCATCTATAATACAGCGGTCCTTATCGTTCACCGACCGGGGACTGCGGTAAGACGACTCCTTCACACCGAAACGGTTGCAAAGAGCCTGTAATTCGCAGCTTCCGTTTGCGGGACAGCTCATACAGTCACGGTCATGAGACGCGAGTATCAGCTCCAGCATTTCCCTGCGGTATTTTGTGAGACGCTCGCTTTCGGTGGTGATGACCATACCGCTCTTTACGCGCGTCCGACAGGCGGGGAGCAGGTTTTCAAAACCCTCGGCTTCGACAACACACAAGCGACACATTCCTATATCGGAAACGCCTTCAAGATAACAAAGCGTTGGTATATCTATCCCGCTTGCGCGGGCAGTATCAAGGATCGTAGCGCCCGGGACAGCGGCGACAGCTCTGCCGTTTATTGTAACAGTGATATTCTCAGACATCTCCCCGTCCTCCTTTCTGTGCTCCGCAGCCGTGATGATCGCAGCGCAGACATCTTCCCGACTCGCGCATCGCTTCTTCATAAGTCATGGATATCTCCACCGGCTCGAAGGTGCTTTTCCGCTCGAAAGGATCGGTCTCTTCAAGCTCCGATCTTCCCGTAGGTATGCAGGGATTTGGCAGTGCGTCGGGTACTTTCACCTCACAGCGGACTTTATGATGATATCCGAGATACTCGTCTATGTTATACGCGGCGACCTGTCCGGCAGCTATGGCGTTTATCGCTGTTGACGATCCCGTAACGCAGTCGCCTCCGGAGAACACTCCGTCCATGTCCTTAACGATGCAGTCTGTACCCGCAATTACCCTTCCGCGCTCCGTAGGAACTCCCGCCTCGGCAAATGCGGCAGTATCACACCGCTGCCCTACTCCGAGTATAAGATAATCGCATTTGAAGCGATACGGGTATCTCGAAGAATGCTCGGTAGTCATCATACCGTTCTTGTCGTACTCTGCGACTATTTCCGGCTGGAGCCATACAGCACAGACAGCTCCTGTCTCCTTGTCGGTCTCGATGTTGAGGAAGCTCAGCAGTGTGCGGAAGCGTACTCCCTCCTGCATCGCGCCGACTATCTCACCCTCCAGTGCGGTATAATCATCGCGTTTTCTGGTAAACACATGAACGCTTCCTGCTCCAAGCCGTACTGCTGTACGCGCGGCGTCCATAGCTACATTGCCTCCGCCTATGAGAGCTACCTTTTTGCCGTTTAGATCGGGAGCTTTTCCCGAGGATACGAGCTGTAAAAAATCCGCTGCCGGTATCACGTTTTCCGCGTCAGCACCATCTACAGGCATACGGTTGCCTATCTGAGCGCCGAGTGCAAGATATACCGCGTCGGAACGCTCCCTTATCTCATCGAAAGCGATGTCCTTTCCGACTCTTGTATTACACTTTAACTCTATGTCACCCACTGAGAGTATGGCACGGATATCATTTTCCAGCAAAGCCTTCGGAAGTCTGTACTCCGGTATTCCGTAACGAAGCATACCGCCGGGCTTTTCGCGTTCCTCATATACCGTCACGGAATGCCCCATAAGCGCAAGATAATATGCCGCGGTAAGCCCGGAAGGTCCCGCGCCTATTATGGATATCCGCTTTCCGGTGGAGACATTTTTCGTCGGGTTCGGAACGCTGTCTGACGGTGCGCAGTCCACCGCGTATTTTTTTAAGCCCCGTATATTGACCGCGTCGTCGATTATTAAGCGGCGGCACTTTCTCTCGCAGGGATGCTCGCATACCAGTGCGCACGCTGTAGGGAAAGGATTGCGGTCGCGTATCAGTTTTACAGCCCCCGCATAATCCTCCGCTCCTATAAGCGCAATATATCCCGGCACATTTACATGAGCGGGACACATAGTTATACACGGTATTGTCTGAGCGGTATCACCGACGCAGCAATGCCGTGTGATATGACTTTCATATTCATCGGCAAACTCATCGAGGCTGTCAAGGATAAGGTCTGCCGCAGAGATACCCACAGCGCAGTCCGCCGTCCCGGAGATCATACGGCACATATCCCTGATCTTATCCGGAGTGTCGGGTGCAGCAGTACCTTCGAGAATGCTGTCCAGCATTCCTTCTACCTGAACAAGTCCGTCTCTGCAGGGTACGCATTTTCCGCAGGACTGGTTCATAGATATCTGCAGCAGCGAGCGATAAAGCGTGAGGGCGCACATACCCGGCGGATATGAACTCATTCTTGAACGGAATTTATGTAGAACGGTGTCTATCCGTTCATTCATATTTCCTCTTGCTGCAAGCTTTTTCATTGGATCCCTCCATTCAGAATTTATACATATCAGTATATCATAAATGAACAGAAATTGCAATAACTTCAGAGAGTATGCACATCAACAGAGACTTATTTGCTCCTAAGTCATAAGATACGCCCGACAGGGTGAACCGTCACTGCCGCTGAGATTAAGCGGAGCTGCACTGAGGAAATACCTACCCTCTGTCACATCTGTAAGCACGATTCCTTCAAGCAGCACTATTCCTGCTCCGAGTAGGATAAGATGCACCTCCTTCGGCGCTTTCTCCGGTCCTAATGTCTGGCTTTCATTGCCTATAAGAACTATTCCGGACTGTGCGAATGATCCCAGTTACTACCGCCTTCCCCGCAATAAGTATGCGTTTAGCGGCATTGACAGCCCTCGCCGCTTCCATTATCTCTATAACATCATCGGAAGTAAGCTCTCCTTCCCGACGAACGACATAGCAATCGCCGATAAGCTGTGACAATTCGAGCTTATCGACTGTTTTTCCATCATTGATAAAGTGAAATGGTGCATCTATATGTGTCCCGTTGTGAGCGCACATTGAAAATTCCGTGAGATTATACATATCCCCGTTGTCCATACTGCTCACACGCGAATAAACGGGCTTAGGATCGCCGGGATATGTACGGCTTGAAAATACTTCCTGTGAGATGTCAATGATCATAATGAATACCTTTCTTATGCTTGACCGGTAATATCGTGAAGCCGTGGATATGAACATCAATCAAGTCGTTCAAAAGAGCTGATATACTTCTTTGCATGAGCGAGCACAAAGAATTTTGTCCATAAGGCGCATATTCTGTAAGCGATAGGCGGAAATACGCTTGTCGTTGCGATAAGGGTTGCGAGCCGCATATTTCTCATATACCTACAGAGCCGATCAAAATCGGCTATTTCTTTTTGTCATCGGTATGCAGGTACCTGCGTATCATAACATCCCATACTCGTTTTGACTGCTTTTTGTCAAGTCCCGTGACGCTCTTGCCCAGCTTTGCAGACAATTTCGGCGAGAATACCATAGTCATATATGTGCAGCCCAGATCGAATATCGGGTTACCGCGGGTGATCTCAGCCATATCTATCAGCATAAGCTCCTTTTCGGCATTTATCATCACATTCTGAGTGTGAAGGTCGTTGTGGATAAAGCTGTCGGAATCGGGAATCGACTCGATTATCCGGACAAGTGTGTCGATCTGCTTATCCGAAAAATACTTTTTGGGGATAGAGCGATAGCTGTTGATATAGAAATCCTTTGCCGAAGAAAAATCATCGGGATTTGCCTTTGCCTGATGCAAACAGGTTACTAAGTCCGAATATTTTGCCGCAAGCTCTTCCAGCTCATCGGGGTGTTCGGAAATATATGTACCCAGCGGTTCGCCTCCCGCAAGCTCAAAAATGATACCGTACCCCTGACCTGTCTCAACGGTATCGAATGTGATACAGGACGGCACGCCCTTCACAAAGGCTTTTTTGCCGTTGGTGCGCTCCAGTTCTATCTGCGCGAGCGCGGTATCGTCATAGTATATCTTGATTATTTGCTCGTCGTTGAGCTCATATACCCGCCCGTGCTTTCCCTGTCCCAGCATTTTACACCCTTCAAGAGAGACATAGCGGTATTTTTTCTCGTCGGTTTTATTGTTCATTTTCATTTTTCTCTTTTGTATATTATTTACTGCGGTCTATCCGCTTTTTTGCTGTTCCTATCGCTCTTTCGGGACAGACGAGCAGACATAAGTGACAGCCGACGCATTTGCTGCCGTCGAGCCTCGGCTTGCCGTCCTCGCCCTGCTTTATGGCGCTGTGACCGCCGTCACTGCATGAGATAGCGCACCTTCCGCAGCCTATGCACTTTAAGTGGTCGAATTTCGGAAACAGCACCGTGTCACGCTCCAGAACATCGGTAGAGTCACTGACCGTTCCCGCTGCAAGTCCGATAAGCTCCTTAATGCTGTCATAGCCTTTTTCGGCAAGGTAGTAGTTCAGACCGCTCGTGAGGTCGTCGATGATACGATAGCCATACTGCATCACGGCGGTAGTGACCTGCACCGAGCCGGAGCCGAGAAGTATGAATTCAAGTGCGTCCTGCCACGTTTCGATACCGCCCATTCCACTGATGTGCAGCCCGGAAAGTGCCTTGTCGTTAGCAAGTTCGGCAATGAACCGAAGAGCAATAGGCTTCACAGCGTTGCCGCTGTACCCGCCGAGCGCTGATTTGCCGTGTACCGCCGGAGCTGCAACGAGAGTGTGCGGATTTACTCCCGTGACACTCTTTATTGTGTTTATCGCAGCTATCCCGTCTGCGCCGCCGCGCTTTGCCGCTTCTCCTGCGGGTATCATAGACGCCACATTCGGGGTGAGCTTCGCGAGCACGGGGATATTACAGCCGCGCTTCGCCGCGAGTGTGAACCGCTCGACAAGCTCCGGCACCTGCCCTATATCCGAACCCAAGCCGCCCTCAGCCATATTCGGGCATGAGAAGTTCAGTTCCACTGCGTCCGCACCGTTCTGCTCGCACAGCCCCGCGAGCTCCGCCCATTCTGCTTCGTCCTTGCCCATAATTGAAGCAAGAATGAACTTTGTCGGGCAGTTCTGTTTCAGCTTGCGGAATATTGCCATATTTTCGGCAACGCTGTGGTCGGAAAGCTGTTCTATGTTCTTGAAGCCAATAATCTCACCGCTTATGCCCTTTATTGCGGAGAAGCGCGGCGACGCTTCGTGAATATCAAGGGAGCATATCGTTTTAAACGCGGCTCCCGCCCAGCCCGCTTCAAATGCTCTTGCGCACATATCGTATGTACTCGCAACTACCGACGATGACAGCAGAAACGGGTTTTCGAGCGGTATGCCGCAGATGTCGGTCTTAAGCTTGTTCTTATTCTCGGGTGCGGGTATTTCGAGCGAGGGCTTCACCTCATCATACAGCCGTATCATAAGCGCCTTTATCGGCACCTTTCCCGCTCTTACGCACGCCTTCTCGCAGGGTGCTGAACAGACTGCACACGGGTTTTCGGACGGAAGCTCCGCTGCGGTGCATCTGCTGTTGTCGAACCATATCCCGCGCAATGCCTTTGCGGGGAGCTTTGCGGGACAAGCCGACTCGCAGCGTGCATTTCCGCACAGTACACAGTTTATCGCCTCCGAACGGTTTATCTTATTTTCAAATGCCATAGGTGTCTCCTCCGTTTTCTTATGCCATCATTCACTTTCTCGCCCTTTCGGCAGCAATCATAGCCGACGGAGATAGGCGCTCGCCGTCACGCTCATTCCGACCATGCACATAACTATCATGCACACAGACAGGAATACACTTAATTCTATTTTTCATTTTGTGTTCTGCCCTTTTCTGATGTTGTCATAGTATATTATCTTTACTTATGGTATGATTTGTGATAATTGTCAATATTTTGATGGATTTTCCGGTAATTCTATGCTGTAGGCAATTCTTGTAAATGCCTTGACATCAAACCCGTATTATTTTGGCTGCTTATTACCGTGATATACGATTTTTTGCTTTTTCAGATAACCCAGCAATGATCAAAGAGACTATGCAAAGTGTCGGCAGAGCTGTGTTGTCTGTACCCGTGGAAGGATTGCTTTCCGTGCTTTCCTGATTCAGAGGAAGGACATTTACGATGCAGACGGTCTTTACGGGCTCGGATAGCTCATCAGCGATAGCTGAGATGTTTATTGATCCGCCGCTTGCGATATCTTCCTCCCAAGCCCTCAGTTTTATCTGAAATTCAGCTGCTTTTCCTGCTTCAAGCGTATCTGCCGAATAAACGGCATTATCTTCAAAATATACGACTGCATTTGTCAAAGCATTGGTACCTGTGTTTTCTAACCTTATTGTAACAATGAACTCGTCACCTACATAACACTCCTGTGTATCGGCAGCTGCTTCAAGCTGCAGGTTGTAAGCTGCTCCGGCATTTTCACTGACACCGTTTACTGTCTTTATTCTTCCCTCGCCGTAGGGGTTGCTGTACTTCTCAGGTATAACACCACCGAGGTTATCACGGATATATGTTGCAAGAAGCTCTGCGTCTGTCATCATATTCTCTTTCAGTATCTTGCATTTTCCTGAAAAAATATACCCGTCGCCGCCGTTTTCAAGGTAATAGTTGTGCGCTGCAAGTGTGTATATTTTCTCGGTATCAAGCGGCTCTCCGTTTATCAGGACATTCTTCACACGATATTCGCCGAAAACTCCGAGAAACTCACCGTGCTCATCAAGTCTGACACTG
>JAGAWN010000149.1 GCA_017941355.1 Ruminiclostridium sp.
GGATACGTCCCGCGGTTGAACGGGTCTTTGTAACCCTCCTTGCCTGCTTCGTCTCCGTAGTAGATCGACGGGACACCGGGCAGGAAGAATTGCAGAACCATAGCGCATTTCATCAACACGATGCCGTATGCGTACTGCTCGTTTGAAAGCTGGTGGCAGGACTGCCATTCGCGTCCGTTCCAGCCTACGTCCTCACCGGCAAGACGCGTGATCGCGCGTTCGGTGTCATGTGTCGTGAGGAAGTTCATCAATATGTCGGTCGAGGGCTTCGGATAATGCTCAACGATCGTCATAACACCGTCAACAAGAGTACGCGGGTCACCGAACTTGACGTAATTCAGAACAGCCTCCTTGAACGGATAGTTCATAACGCTGTCAAGCTGACCGCCGATAAGGTAGCGGCGGCGCACACCGTAGCTTTCCTTGTTGGTGGCATCCTCCCAGACTTCGCCGTATATAACGTACTCATCTCCCTTTGATTTCACCGACTTGTTCAGATTGTCAATGAACTCGTCCGGCAGTTCGTCCGCAACATCGAGTCTCCAGCCGGACGCGCCGAGGTCTATCCACTTCTGCAGTATCCCGCCCTCGCCGCAGATGTACTTCGTATAAGCAGGATTGTTTTCGATAACATTCGGAAGTGTGGTTATCCCCCACCACGATTCATAAACATTCGGGTACTCCATCCAGCTGTACCACTCGCGGTACGGACTTTCGGGATCACGGAACGCACCGGTCTTATCGCCGTAGCGTCCGAACTTGTTGAAGTATATGGAATCCGCGCCGGTGTGCGAGAACACACCGTCAAGAATAATGCGTATCCCCTTTTCTTTTGCTGTCTTGCAGAGATGAACAAAGTCTTCCTCGGTACCGAGCAGCGGGTCTATCTTCGAATAGTCGGCTGTGCAGTAACGGTGGTTTTCGTGGCTCTCAAAGATCGGGTTCAGATAGATGATGTTGCAGCCGAGCCCCGCAATATAGTCAAGCTTTTGCTCTATTCCCTTCAGATCACCGCCGAAGTAGTCGTTATTGGTTATGTGACCGTGACTGTCGGGCTTCCAGTCGGGAATATCGTTCCAGTCAGTGTGTATCTTTCTGTCATACGGCACATTGTTGTGTACCTCACCGCTCTTGGCGAAGCGATCGGGAAATATCTGATACATAACTCCGCCCTTGAGCCAGTCGGGAGTCGTCATGCCTTTCTCATAGACCGTAAGCTGGAACAGGTCGCCGTTGTCGATAACTCCTTCACTTGCGCCGTTCTTCTTTATATAGTGGCGGTTATGGTTTATAAGCAGCGAAAAGTAGTAGTGATGCAGTCCCAGGTCATTCGGTGAATATACACAGTTGTATTCCGTGTATCCGTCGGCTGTCTCTCCCTTATCGAGCTTTATGAAACGTTCCTTGAAGCCGGGACAGAACATAACGAGCATAGGCTCCTCCACCATAGTTTCCTCCGGAAACCTTATGGTGAACCTGCAATCCGTCTCCCGTTCAATTGCTCCGAAAGGAGTTTTGTATTCCTCCAGAAAGCAGTCAAAAATCGGTTTCATAGTTGTTTGTCTCCTTTTGTTTTATGTATTGCGGTCATACCGCCTTATATCCTCCGCCGCGGTGAAACGTCACTTTTCCGGAAAACTCAGAATGTAAGCTCCTCTCCGGTTTGCAGATACTGCAGTCTGTCGCCGAGCTTCTGCTTCATTATCCCGTAGCCGGTAAGCCCGGTGCAGTGGAACGTGTAGATAGTTCCGGTTTCGAGCGTCATTATCTCGTTCACCGTCTTTTCAACATGATCCACCGAGCAGGACAGCTTTTTGGTGGTGCTGCCCATAAGGTGGAATCCGCCGATGACCGAAAGTATCCGAGAACCAGGAAAACGCCGCATCACAGTCTTTATCACATTGGTTATCCCGCAGAGCGAGCAGGGCGAGATCACCACTGCGCCGGAAGTGCGGTTGTTGTCCGGGAATATGACATAGAACGATTCATGCCGGTAATCGTCGCGTACAAACTTACCGTCCTGCTTCATATAAAGCGTCTTGTCCTCGCAGTAGAATGACCTGTCGGGATGCTCGTTAGACATGGCGAAAAAGCCGGTGTCGATCTGCTGAAAGCTGTTGTACAATATAAAACTGTCAGGATGCTCCTCGTACAGATAGCCGAAATCTTTCGTGTGGGCGCGGATAAGCGACTGCTGTATATAGTAGTCGCCAAGACAGGATCTTTTCGCGTAGATCTTCACATTCTTGTCTGCCTTATACACAGCCTCAAGTCCGCCGGTATGGGCAAATCCGTTGTGAGAGATCATCACCGCCGCGATATCAGCCATGTTTATTCCGAGCCGCCTGGCATTGAACATGATCTTGTCGGAAGCCCCGGTATCTATCAGATACTTTATCCCGGCATTCTCTATGTACAGCGATATCCCGTGTTCGACTCTGAGCTTCTCGGACGCGCTTGTATTCTCTATAAGTGCAACTATTCTCATAGTTATCTGTCAGTTATCCCTTTGTCATTTTTTCTTTTATGCTCTCCAGTCTGTTGAGAGCTTCATTCAGAGTCTCGTTCTTCTTTGCGAAATGCAGACGAATGTAGCGGTTTTCCGGCTCCCGGAAAAAGCTGGAACCCGGCACCGCGCCGACTCCCACACGCTCCGCAAGCTTCTCGCAGAAATCGAGGTCGCTCTCATAGCCGTACTCCGAAATGTCGAGCATGATGTAGTAAGCGCCCTGCGGCACGGTATGAGAGATCCCGATACGGTCAAGTCCGTTTAAGAACAGATCCCGCTTTTCGGTATATTCTTTTTGAAGTTCCGCATAGTATCCGTCGCCGAATCTAAGACCGGTTACCGCCGCTTCCTGCAATGGTGCGGCTGCTCCTACGGTCAGAAAGTCGTGAACTTTCTTCACTGTCTCTATAACCTCAGGACAAGCTATAACATATCCGAGTCTCCAGCCGGTTATGGAATATGTCTTGGAAAGCGAGCTGCACTGTATAACGCGCTCCCTCATTCCGGGAAGAGTGGCGATATATGTGTGTTTGTGCGGCTCGTAAACTATATGCTCATATACCTCGTCGGTGATGATGAACGAATCATACTTCACCGCAAGATCAGCTATCGTTTTCAGTTCCTCCGGCGTAAACACCTTTCCGCAGGGATTTGAGGGATTGCAGAGTATAAGCGCTTTCGGACGCTGTCTGAAAGCGGCTTCGAGAACGTCCGCGTCAAAATGAAAATCAGGCGGAACAAGCGGAACATAGATAGGCTCCGCGCCTGAAAGAATAGTGTCCGCACCGTAATTTTCATAAAACGGCGAGAATACTATTACTTTGTCGCCGGGATCGGTGACGCTCATCATAGCAGCCATCATCGCTTCCGTACTGCCGCAGGTAACGACTATCTCCCCGTTCGGGTCGATACTCTGACCTGAGAAGTGTTCATACTTGGCGGCGAGAGCCTCACGGAAATTCTGCGCGCCCCATGTTATGGAATACTGGTGGAAATCCTCATGCGCTACCTGCTCCAACCGTTTCAGGATATCCGCAGGCGGGTCAAAATCCGGGAATCCCTGTGAGAGATTTACAGCGCCGAACTTGTTTGAGATACGGGTCATTCTGCGGATCACCGAATCCGTGAAATCCGCCGTTCTGACTGAGAGTGAAGGCATAGTGTTTTTGTCCCCTTATCGTGTAATCAGCGGTTCCATGCAGTCCGAAACCGTTATTCGTCATCATCGTCGTCAAGCTGCACGCGCCGCAGCAGCGGGCTTGCCTTTGACGGGCCGAACAGCGCGTTCATAACGTGCTTGGTCTTGTGTGAAACGGGAAGTCCGTCGGAATCCACAAGGTTTTCCTCCCGTGAAAATCCGTCGTCCCGGGTCATTCCCTCAAGTATATGGGAGAAGTCCGCCTTTTCGGCAGTTTCGCTTCCGGTGCCGAGCGCGGAGCTTGCGGTATATCCCCTGTAAGCCGCAGCGGCACTTGCGGGAGCAGGCGGTTTAACTATTTCCTCGGCTGAGATCTGACCGTCAAGCTCAGGCTGTGCGGGTTCTTGCTTTTCACGGTCATATTCCTCGATAGACTGCCGCAGCTTTTCATACGGCGACGGTTCTATGTAATCTTCCGTCTCTCCGGAAGCGAAAATGTTGCTGCGATGAGGAATAAAGACCTTCACATCATCTTCCTGACGCTGGACAGCGATATCACTTCGCCGTCCGTATATTTCTTCGGGAGTCCGCACGTCTGTCCTCGATGTTCCCTCAACCGAGCCTTTGCGTTCCGCATCGCGGTTCTGCTTCACCTGCGAAACAAATGAAGGCGAACGGTTTTCGTCCCCGTTCGGAATAACGACCGGGCGGGACT
The DNA here is from genome assembly GCA_017941355.1 of Ruminiclostridium sp. Taxonomy (GTDB): domain Bacteria; phylum Bacillota; class Clostridia; order Oscillospirales; family Ruminococcaceae; genus Ruminiclostridium_E. Next base: position 4,363 of record JAGAWN010000149.1, read on the forward strand.
TCGCGGCGATGTCCTGTGCCTGTGAGGAACCGCCTTTGATTATCCTCGATACCGGAGGCTGGCGGAACGTCTGCTGCTGATACCCGTTCTGCTGACCGTACTGGTTTACATTGCCGTAACCCTGACGTGCGGCGGCGTAGCCCTGCGGCTGTACCGATTGCACAGGGTTTACCGGCTGTACCGGCTGAACAGGCTGATTCTGCGTATTCATGCCGTACTGTGACGGATAGCTGTAAGCCTGCATTCCTGCGGGATCGTAGTTCTGCACGGGCTGTTGTCCGTATCGGAACCCGCCGTTCTGTAAGTTGTTCTGCCGTGCTTCGGCAGTCTTGCTTCTGTCAGCCGCAAATAGCTTGCGTACAGCGTCCATTGCGGCTTTTTCCGATTCCGCCAGCGTCGAAGCCGGAGCGGGAGAAGAAACACGGGTATTTACCGTTTCCCGATCTACTTTCTCAAATACGAACTTGCGGATATGCTTTCCGTTTTCGGTTATCTCGTCCTCTTCGGTTTCCGGAGATTCCGTTTGCTCCTCTTTCTTTTCAAAAAGCGGAGCGCGCTTCTTTGAAGCGAACTCGTCGCCTCTCGACAGCTCGATAAAATCATTCAGCTGCTTCTCCCCCGCTTCACCGAGCAGTATATCGTCTTTCAGGCGGAGTTCGCGCTGATACCACATCGAGAAATCTCTCTGTGTCATATCCACATTGACTCTGGCTGCCATTTCCTTGTAAAGCGCGTCCATTTTTGAGGTCACGGTATCCTTGTCAACATATATTATCTTTGGTTCGTCCCTGTCGTGTTCATCTTCGTCTGTTTCGATCGCAGCGGCGACCGCGGATTCCGCAAGTTCGGGATCGTCTATCTTCATAAGTTCGAGACAGGTCCCTCCGCCGTCACGCTGCAGGCGGCTGCAGTAGTCGAAATCATACTCCTCGTCCCGTATGTAGTAATCACCACAGCGGGCGCATTTCTGCAAGTACGCGCCGCTCTGTGCGGAAACGTCGATCTCAAGGTCAATAATAGCTTTGAACGAGCCGGGAACATAGATGTACTGCGGCACCGAACTGAGAGATTTGATGATAGTCTTTGCCATGCTGTCGTTTTTGGCGGGTATGTACTCTTTTACGGCGGCAAAGGCGTCCATAGCGATCTTGTCGGTAAGATCCGGGTTCTTCCGGAATTTGTACCCGTCTTTGTATTCGATATCCTTTAGCTGATTGCGTGCGATCTCCTTTGCTGCGGTATTCATCACAAACGGAGAATTTGGGAGTCTGCCTGCCGAAAACACACCTACTGAAGCGATCTCATTTATAGGAAATCCCTGTTCGTTTGCGGCAACATTATACAGCAGATCAAAGTAGTTAGCGCGGGAAACCGCCTGCTGCGGCGAACTTATCTTAACGCCGAATACGAAATCCGACTTGACTCTCGCATATTCCTGGAGTTTAAGCAGATTCGTCCATTCGTTGATCGCCCTGTTGTAGCGGTAATCGGAAAGTCTGCCGAATATTGCCTTTTCAAAGGGATTGCGGCATTTCAAAAAGCTCTGCCAGAGTGTGTTCACGCCTATCTCGCTTTGCTTGCAGAGATAATCTATCCAGCAGTCAACAACTATCTTTTCAAAGGTAGTCCTCATGTTCTGCTCGTAATACTTGTGACAGCCGGATATTGAGTTTCTGATAGAATAAACATCATCTACGTTGTACTCGCCGGTTCGCGCCGCAAGTCTGCACAGATCCGTGCAGTGCTCAAGAAACAGCGAGAAATCATAGCGGCAGAAATTCATAAGGTTACTCGGATAGAACAGCGTGTAGATGTCGTTTGAGTTTTTACCGGCTATATTAAGCTGACGAGGCATTATGAGGTTCACTTCCTTTCGTGGGTTTATAACAGGTTATTCAAAGTCGGACTCTCCCGCAGGCTCAATTACCTCCGCAACAGCGGGAGTAGTCGCAGCCGTACCGTAGTATTCCTCAATACCGACATCGTGGGATTCGTAGTAAGTGAGGACTTCGGCGTCTGTTTCTTCTTCCTCTTCCTCCGGGTTCTCACGAAGTTCCTCTGCCTGCGCGAACAGTTCTTTTATATTCTTTGCTCTGCCGTCGATGTACAACTCGTTGTTGTTAAGCCATTTATATACCACCGATGACTGATCCATTGTAACAAGGACTTTCTGACTGTAGAGATGCTTGTAGCAGTTCAGATAAGGCAGCTTTATGTCGTCCTCTGTCTTTTCGATGTAGTATGTGGTCAGACTTCGTTCGTTTCCCGCATCATCGACATACATAACGATCCTGTATGATCCGTCCGGCGAATAGCTGTAGTTTTCGGAACGCTTGGTTATATCACATTCTGAGATCTGCAGGAAAGTCCGCACTGTAAGATTGAAATGCAGCATAGTCAGATATACAAGAGTTCCTACCACGAACATAAGCAGATAGACAGTGCCGAGTATTGTTTTAAAAGTTTCGTTAAGCCCGGCAGCAAGAAAAGTGAACAGACAGGTCACTATAGGCGGAACAATAAGGTACCACTGACCGAAAGCAATGATCAGCAGCACGAACGCGAGTATAGGCGTCACACACACCACCAGTTTTGTGATAAACTGCTGACGTGTATAGAACATGATCCCGGCAAATACAAAGTTCACCAGAATGTAAAGCAGAAACAGCGGAACATTGTTTACGGGTTCAAGGTAATATGCGAAAGCAAGCCAGTCAATGTAAGCCACAAATAAAGGGAGTCCGAGGGACAGCAGCGATACTGCCCTTTTTATCCATTTATTTCTCAGAATGTCAAGAATCTTATCCATCATAAACCTTTCCCGGGGACAGCAGAAAAGATCACATCTGTCAGATGTTTCACAATCCCCTTATTTATGTAAAAACTATCAGGACATAAAAAGCCAATATATTTATTATTGTACACCAAAACGAGAAAAATTTCAATAGTAAATGTGAATTTTTTATAAATTACCATTAAATTTATAATAACACGCGTTATTGTTCGTGTTTTAATTCAATGTGTACACATTTTTGCTCAGAACAGTTCTTCATACGGTTCGTTATTTTGTCATTTGAAAACGTTTATATATATTTTTTTTTGGCTAAAACAAAGAATTTGCCAAAAACAGATGAAAAACTGTCTTTGATGTGTTATAATGGAATAAAGTTTATAAAGGACGGTAATAACAATGAACATTGCCATTGCACAATCGGGAGGACCTACTTGCGCTATAAACGCTTCCCTTGTGGGAGCTTTCGCGGAAGCGCTGAAAACTCCGGGAATAGACGCTATATTCGGTTCTATTAACGGTATCGAGGGAATTATAAACAACAACCTTATCGACCTGAAAAACTTCATACGTACAAATGACGATATGGAGCTGCTTAAACAAACACCTTCGACGGTTCTCGGTTCCTGCCGGTACAAGCTTCCGGAGCCGGACACAGACAGCACGGTTTATGAACAGATAATGAACTGTTTCCACAAGCACGATATACGGGCTTTTCTGTACATAGGCGGAAATGACTCAATGGACACGGTAATGAAGCTGTCAGCCTACGCTGAAAGCCACGGCGAAGATGTCCGTATCATAGGCATACCCAAGACTATCGACAACGATCTCTGCGCTACCGACCATACTCCGGGATTCGGTTCCGCAGCAAAATATGTAGCCACTACTGTACAGGAGATAGTCTGTGACAGCTCCGTTTACAGCGTCGAATCCGTAACTATCATTGAGATAATGGGACGCCACGCGGGCTGGCTCACCGCTTCCACCTGCGTTATCCGCGCAAACGGTGTGAATGCACCGCACCTCATTTATCTTCCCGAAGGCAATTTCAGCACTGCACAGTTCATAGAAGATGTAAAACGTGAACAGGCAAAGCATAAAGCACTGGTTATCGCAGTTTCCGAGGGTATCGAGCTGGACGATGAAAGCTGCCGTTCCGGCGTTACCGACAACTTCGGACATAAGTACCTCTCCGGTGTAGGAAAGCAGCTCGAAAACCTTGTCCGCGAGAAATTCGGCTGCAAAGTGCGCTCCATAGAACTGAACGTAATGCAGCGCTGCTCCTCACACATCTGTTCCAAGACCGACATAGATGAAGCTTTTGCTATAGGTGCGGCAGGAGTCCGCGCAGCGCTTGCCGGCGAGACCGGTAAAACAATGGTGTTCAGACGCATAAGCGACATTCCTTACATCATCGACATCGTATCCGTTCCTGCTTCCGAGACAGCTAACAAAGAGAAGTTCTTCCCCAAGGAATGGATAACTCCCGACGGAACAAACGTCAACGAACAGGCTCTGCGCTACTTTCTCCCGCTCATTCAGGGCGAAAACGTCCTGCGAATGCGCAACGGTATGCCCGAGCACTTCAAGATAAAGGAAGAAGTTCTGAAATAATGGCAAGGATTGAATGTAAGTGCGGTCAGATAATTTGGAACGGAGAAACCCCAAACGATATAGAGTTCTGGGCATATTCCGACCGGACAATGGACAGCATACTCATGTCGGACAGCGTATCATCGCTGGATTTTTCGGTCAATGCCGATTATAATGTATGGTTGTGCCCGCTGTGCAGACGGCTGTACATATTCAACGGAAAGGACAGTGTACCGCTGTATGTTTACACTCCCGAAGAAAACTGAAGATTTCAGCGAGATCCGCGTCTATATCTGCTCTCACCTTTCCGAAAGCCGGATACCCATTGATGATATAATAACTCCCGACGTACTGTTCACAGATATCTTTGATAGGTACAATTGCATTTATATTTACAGGCGAAAAAAGAAATACTATCTGAAAGTTGTTACAAATTATCGCTCGGAAGAAACCACTCACAAGTTCATCGACCTCGATGAACTGACATACGGACTTGTTTCACTCCAAATGATGCGAAAGGCATACCGTGAAAACAAACTTCATCATAAAGAGGCTTATCTTGAGTATATGAAAGAAGTCGATGAAGCGTATTACAACCGCGCCGCCGAGGAATGGGAACGAACACATATATAATTCAATACTGACATAGAAAACTCCCGGAATTGGTTTTCCGGGAGTTTTTGTTTATACAGGCATAACCTTATTTGCTTTGTCGGCGTGGACGGCGTCAATGCCGTTCTGCTTGTCGCGGCGCTTTTCGAAGAACTTCTCCGCTACCTGACCGAACATCGCGTAGCTGAGAACGTCCTCGTCCTGCTGAGCCCACTTTGCGGCCTCGGCTTTGAGCTTTTCAAGCTCCGGTTCAATGAGGTCTGCGGGACGGCAGTCTATCGGCTTCTCGTCGCCAAGTATCTTCTTGCGGAACTCGGGGTCAATGGGAGCCGGAGTTTTTCCGTATTCGCCCTTTACAAGACCCTTGAATTCCTTTGTTACTGTCTTGTAGCGTTCACCCATGATAACGTTGAACACTGCTTGTGTGCCGACGATCTGTGAGGTCGGAGTTACGAGCGGCGGATAGCCCGCGTCTTTTCTTACGCGCGGAACTTCCTGCAATACCTCGTCGAACTTGTCGGATTTGCCCGCCTGTTTAAGCTGAGAAAGCAGGTTGGAGAGCATTCCGCCCGGTACCTGATAGATGAGGGCGTTTGCATCGACCGCAAGCATCTTCGGATCAAGAAGTCCGCTGTCGAGATACTTCTTGCGAAGCTCCATGAAGTACGGACGAAGTTCTGTGAGCTGTTTGAGGTCAAGTCCGGTATCGTAGGGAGTTCCCTGCAATGCCGCAACCATAGATTCTGTCGGAGCGTGAGATGTGCCGTTTGCAAGCGGCGACATCGCGGTGTCTATACCGTCAACACCTGCCTCGATGCCTTTCAGCAGGCACATTGAAGCAAGTCCGGAGGTGTAGTGAGTGTGAAGCTGTATCGGTATCTTTACGTTAGCTTTCAGAGCCTTTACAAGTTCCTCGGTGCGGTAAGGAGTGAGAAGTGCTGCCATATCCTTGATACAGATAGAATCAGCGCCGCATTCCTCTATCTGCTTCGCGTAGTTTACATAATACTCTGTGGTGAAGATCTCTCCGAGAGTGTAGGAGATCGCTATCTGAGCGTGCGCACCCTCTTTCTTTGCAGCTTTTACGGCTGTCTGGAGATTTCTCACGTCATTAAGAGCATCGAAAATACGGATTATGTCGATACCGTTAGCTACCGACTTCTGAACAAAGTATTCGAGTACGTCATCAGCGTAATGACGGTATCCCAGCATATTCTGTCCGCGGAAAAGCATCTGAAGCTTTGTATTCGGCATTTCACGGCGCAAAGTTCTCAGTCTTTCCCACGGGTCTTCGTTGAGGAAGCGCAGGCAGGAATCGAATGTCGCACCGCCCCAGCACTCCACGGAATAGAATCCGCACTTGTCCATTGCGCCAAGTATCGGCAGCATTTCGGGAGTTGACATACGGGTTGCGATAAGCGACTGGTGAGCGTCGCGGAGAACAGTTTCCGTTATCCTGACTTTAGCCATTGTTATCAAGTCCTTTCATTCAAGCGTTAATAGTAGCGATAACGGTTCCCGTGTTCACGGAATCGCCCTTCGATACATTGATAGAAGCGATAGTGCCGTCGCAGGGAGCGGGGATCGCGTTCTCCATTTTCATCGCTTCAACGATAACTATATCGTCGCCGTTCTTGACCTTATCACCGACCTTAGCCTTAACGTCAACGACTGTTCCGGGCATAGGAGCCTCTACCTTGACACCGCCCTGAGCGCCTGCGGGAGCTTTGACTGCAACAGCCTTTGCAGCAGGCTTAGGAGCTGCCGGAGCAGCGGCTGCGGGAGCTTCCGCTCCTGCTTCGAGTTCCTCTACCGATACATCGTATGCTGTACCGTTTACGGTAATGTTATATCTTTTCATCTGTATGTCTTCCTTTCGTCATCAATATACAAAGTTTATATGCTTTCTCTGGGGAGTATGAACGCGCTTGCCCTCAAGAGTGTCAATTGCGGAGAGGACAGCGGTGCGTGTGTCGTCGGGGTCTATCACTCTGTCAACGCTGCCGCGTGCCGCGAGAGTGAACACGCTTGCTTCGTTATCCTTGTATTCCTCGATAAGTGCTGCTTCGTTGGTTCCGTCAAGTTCGTCGCCTTTCAGGAATATCACCGCAGCTTTCGGGTCTGCCGCAGCAATAACGCTGTTCTCGTAAGCCAACACTATGTCACTTGCGGGAGCGATCGCGCAGTATGCGGAACCATAAGCTTTTTCCGTAACGAGAGTTATCTTCGCTGTGGTAGCGCTTGCATATACCTGCGCGAGCTTTGCGGCATCTCTTACAGAGCCTGCAAGCTCGGCTGCCTGCGTACCGCCTATTCCCGCGCTGTCAAGCAGTGTTACGACCGGGATAGAGAACGCGTCGCAGAATGACACGAATCTTGCTATTTTTGCGCAGTCAGCGGCGGAAAGCTTGTCGTCCGTCTTGTCGGTAGCAACAAATCCGACCGTCTTCCAGCTTATACTGCCTATCGCAGTGTATGAAGCAGCCCCCTGCTCCTTGTACAGTTCGATAACGCTGTTCTTGTCTGCGACAGCCTTTACCATTGCATCGGCTTTGAGGTCTGCCGTTACAGCGGCTGTGTTTTCTTCATAGTAGTCGTTTCCGGAAAGCTCAAGATTGTTGGAGGGCAGGATACGGATAAGCTTCTTGACTGCTTCTATTGCAGCTTTCTCGTCCTTTTCGACTATTGCCGCAGCCCCGGCATTTGCGGCATTTGCGGCAGTTCCCGCGCCCTTGAAGCTGTCGTCCTCGGAAACAAAAGGAGCTGTCATGAAGAACTCGCTCTTCTCGGTCATTACAACAAAGTCCGCCATGCAGGCTATCATTGCTGCCGTACCGGCGCAAAGTCCCGCAACGAAAGATATCTGCGGTACCACACCGGAAAGCTTTGCAGCCGACTGTGCTATGTACGCATAAGCATCGAGCATAGCAGCGCCCTCAGCTATGTCGCCGCCCTTGCTGTCGTAGATCCCGACAACGGGAGCGCCGTTCTTGACTGCCATATCATATAGCTTGCAGAGTTTTGCGGCAGCCGTACTGTTTACTGCGCCGCCCTTTACCGAAATATCCTGTGAAAATGCGTAAACCGTAGCACCGTCAATAAGACCGTAACCGGTAACAACGCTTGCTGTTTCGCCGCCGGAGCCTACGAATTTACCCGTTTCAACGAAGCTGTCTTCGTCAAAAAGCTGCACGAGACGTTCTCTCGCCTTGCTGTCGGGTATGGACTGCTCCATTTCAGCCAATGTTTTTCTTGCCACCTTGGAATTTCCTCCTGTATCAACGAGGGTTTTTACTCCCTCAAAATTTGCCATTTTATATTATACTACAATTCCGCAAAAAAAACAAGTCTTTTTGTGAAATTTAAATTAAATCTTCTCAAATCACAAGCTTTCGATCACATTTCCGTCCTTGTCCATGCAAAAAATGAATGTTTCACCTGTGCTTATCTCCGAATAAAGATTGAACGGGTATTCCGTCACAGAATATGTCTGTGAATCGCCGGACACTATCTGCACCGAAGCAATATCCCGATCTTCGACATGAATGACCACTCCTTGGTGCCATGTACATAGACAAGCGCCCGCATTCATCGTTGTATTCGGGTCGAAAAGCGGATCATACTCGTCATTTTCCTTGTTTTTGAATACCATATACGAGCAGGTCGGGTTCATTTCGTCGAAAGAGAACCACACAAGCGTTTCTCCCTCATCGGAAACGGAACCGCCGAATTCTAAGCCGTCACCGTGTTTTGAACACATATAATCAAGCATACCGTCTGTTCCTTTTACCGTACTCCCGGAACATGATGAAACCGATATCATGCAGATCAAGACATCGAAAGCTATTATCATCTTCAGAAATTTTTTCATATTTGTCCTTTAATTGACCGGTGCCGTAAGCTCGATATGATTTCCCTCACTGTCAGCGATCTCGGCTACCCAGTTTCCATTTATTGCCGTCAGCGGGAAGCATATCTCTCTGCCGGAGAGCTTTCGCTCCAGCACTTCCCTGTTTCCGAACGATATGCTTGGCAGACAATTGCTCCCGAAGCTGTGCTCCTCGTTCATTTTCTCATAAGCGAACAGCCCGAAACGAAATCCGTTCAATTCAAAAACGCTGTAAATATCGTCCCTTTCGGTGACAGGCTGCTCAAACAGCTCCTCATAAAAGAGTATCGCCCTGTTCATATTTTTCACGCAGATGTACAGAGAGTTAATGCTTATCTTCACTGTGATGCTCCAGCAGTTCAAAATCTATCATTCCGCTTCCCACATCAGCCGCAGCGCACTTCACACGCACCGCGTCACCTATTGTGTACGCCGTGTTTGAAAGTGTCTCCACAAGCGAGATATCGTTTGACAGTTCGTAGGTACCGACCGGCAGAGTCATGGTATCTACCCTGCCCTCTACTGTATTCGGCAGTTCCACAAAGAAACCTGCGCCGGTAACTCCGGAAATATAGCCGTCAAACTCCTCGCCGATGTGATCCTTCATAAATTCCGCCATATAGAACTTGTCGCAGTCCCGCTCTGCCGCAACGGCAGTAAGTTCGGTGATGCTCGCCCGGTAAGCCTGCTCATGTGCAAACTTCTGATACTTCTTGATGAGACCGTCCGTTGTCATTCCCGCCACTGCGTCGGTGAGTATACGGTGTATCGAAAAGTCGGCAAGACGGCGTATGGGTGAAGTGAAGTGACTGTATTCTTTCAGTACAAGACCGAAATGACCGAGAGGTTCCTCGCTGTACTTTGCTTTCATCATCGAGCGCAGCACAAGGTTGTTGATAACGGGAGACTTCGGATCGTCCTTAACGCGCTTCAGTACAGCCGAAAGATCACCGGCGGTGCTTTTTTCATTGATACCGGTGTTGTCAACACCGAGATCTGCCAGCGTTTCGGATAGCTGCACGAGCTTGTCCCTGTCGGGACTTTCGTGAACACGGTAAACAAACGGGAATCCCGCCTCCATTGCGAATCTCGCCGCGCAGTTGTTTGCGCAGAGCATGAATTCTTCTATCATACGCTCAGCAAAACCGCGTGTTCGCTCGGAAATTTCGGTGCATACACCGTTTTCATCACAGACTATCTTGCTTTCCTTTGAGTCGATGTCGGGAGCGCCGCGCCCTTCACGGTTCTTTATGAGAGTTTCGGTAAGCACGCGCATCACCGGCAGCTGCGACGATACTTCCGCGTATTTGCTTCTGATGTCATCACCGGCGGTATCGTCGAGCAGCGCGTTCACTTCGCTGTAAACCCCTTTTACGCGGGAACGTATCACAGTCTTTACGAACCGGAACTTCGTTATCTCGCCGCTGACGGCAATATCCATGATACATGAAAACGCAAGTCTGTCCTCATCGGGATTCAGCGAACATATCCCGTTGGAAAGCTGCTTCGGCAGCATAGGTATAACACGATCAGCAATATAAATGCTTGTACCGCGGTCGTGTGCAGTCTTATCGAGAGCAGTTCCCTTCTGTACATAGTGAGAAACGTCCGCGATATGAACACCCAGCCTGCAGCCGTTCTCCGTGCGCTCAATGCTCACGGCATCGTCTATGTCTTTCGTGTCTGCGCCGTCTATCGTGAAAATTGGCAGTCCGCGCAGATCCTCGCGCTTTCTCACCTCAGCGGGATCAACTCCCGCTCGCCCGATCTTCTCGGCTTCCGCAAGAGCTTCCTCGGAAAACTCGGTTTCTATGCCCTTTTCGTCGATATACGCATCAACAGAGTTCCTTGCGTACTCCGAGCTTCCGTAAACGGATACAATGTCAGCGGTGATATCACTGTGGTGATCTGCGCGCTCATGTATCGACCAGCGTACCTTGTCGCCTTCGTGAATATCGTTCCCGTTCCAGCGTACTATGAACAGCGAATCGGTAAAGAAAGCGTCCGGGCGCAGCCGAAGCTTTCCGTTGTCGGAAACAACTGTTCCGGTCATGACACCCTCATTCTCACCGGTGATTAGCACGACCTTTGCGGTGTCGGAATCATGCTGTTCGTCCGCAAATTCAGACACGAACGCCAGCACGGTATCACCCGGTACCGCACCCAACATATCACGTCCGCGCACGAAAAGCTCTTCCTCGGTCTTTTCATTGCGGATAAAGCCGTGAGTGCGCGCGACTTTCACAACAGTTCCGTTGAAGTAGCGGCTCGCGCCTTTGAGAATGTATCTGCCCTTTGAATGATAGATAAGTCCGTCCTTTTCCAAAGCAGAAACAACGCCCATTACGCGCTTTCTGTCTTTCTTTGCGGCACCGACAGCTTGCAGGATCGCGCCCTCGGTCAATCCCTCTTTTTTCTTTGGAAGAAGAGCTTCTATTATTTTTTGTCTGAATAAATACTTCATTTTTACCTCAATCATTGATCTTTCCGAACAGCCGCGCGTTCATCTCCGTGACAGTCACCGGTTTTTCCGCGATAAGACCCGGCTTGCCGCCCTTTTTCCCGCTTACCAGCACGAGAAACGGGCGCTCGGAGGTATCGCTGTTATGCGCAAACTGCATTACCTTCGGCTCGATGCCGTATTTGCGCATAAGGCAGAAGATGTCAGCAAGGCGCTCCGGGATATGGCACATTTTCAAATACCCTCCGTATTTCAGTAAAAGCGATGCCGCGCGTATAACGCTTTCGAGATCGCACAGCAGTTCATGCCGCGCGTTCGCCTGAGCCTGTGACAGCCGTTCCTCACCGCAGCCGGGTCTGTAGTACGGGGGGTTCACGGTGACAAGCTCCATTTTCCCGCGGGGAACGCGGAAAAGCTCTTCGTCCTTGGTGAGGTCTGCCTGAACGGGAAAGAATCTGTCCGTAAGTCCGTTCTTCTCAACGGTCATGCGCATAAGCTCCGCCGCTTCGTCCTGTATCTCAACTGCGTAAGTCCGTGCAGGCGGTTTTCCCCAGGCATGGAACAGCATAGGTATAATGCCGCAGCCGCTGCACAGGTCACATACGCTGTCTTTCGGTGAAGGCTTTGCGAACTCCGCCAGAAGCAGAGCGTCCGTGCCGAAGCGGTGATCCGCGCTCACATAGATATCATGCCCGAAAAGGTCAAATACTTCCGTCTGCATAGCCGCTCCTATTCTATGACTGCCCAGTTGTCTTCGTCATCGAGACTCTCTGCGGGCATTGTGATGACCGACGGCAGCGTATAAGTGGAAACGATCGGTGTACGTTCGGTGGTAGTGACTGACGTTTCCGGAACCGTGGTAGTGACCTCGGGGGTTGTCTGCTCTGTGGGAGCAGTCGTTTTCTCCGGTATCAGCGTTTCTTTCTCGGTCTGAAGTTCCTCCTCACCGATATCCTGAGATACCATATACGCGGAAGCTCTCTCTCCGTATGCGTACAGCCGGAGTTCCCCGCATTCCGCTACCAACAGGAACGGTGTACGGCTGTTTTCAAGTGCCGAAACGTCCTCGCCCTTATTCACAACAAGGAAGCTGTTTTCAGGCACCGCTTCTATATCGAATGTAACTTTGACTGTTATGTTGCGGTTAAGGAACTGCAGCATAAGCGCATCATGCCTGCTTATATTGTAGGCGGTCACGGCAGGTGCGCCGTTCTGATTGTAAACGTGAGAAGAAAGTTCCGATACGGAACGGTTTTTCTCTACCGACTCAGTTCTGCAGATGGGCAGATATACGACGGATATGAACACAAGCGAGTACACGGTAATCATTGTCATAAGCGCAGAGATTATGATCGAACGGTACTTCTTTGTGCAGCTGATGACTACAAGCAAAACGCCCATAACGCAGAATGTCATGGACATGGTAAGCAGCAGGCTGTCGAAATTGAGCAATTCCCGGCTTGCAGCGCCTACACGAAGCGGATAAAGTCCGAGAACGGGAGCTATGCGCGTTGACTCGGATCTGAGTATCACCGGGACAGCCGTTCCTATGAACGCGATGTAGATAACGCCGAGAACGGCAGCTGCGCCGAGGATCTTGTTCATACTGATAGAATGAGTGAACAGCATTATGAGAACGAAAACCAGCGCAAACGGAACAATACCGTCAATGAACCGCCCGAACATCATCGTGTCCTGATAAACGCCGTAACCGTCGCTTGAAAAGCGGTACATCGTACTGAACACTATCGTGAACAGAACGCTCAGCACAGAGAAGAATGCAAACACCGACAGTTCCAGTTCGTATGTCTGCGGCTCCTTGCGGTGTTTATGTTTGATGCATGCCGATATGACCGCAGCGAACAGGCAGAACGATACCGCGCCGAGTCCCCATGTGGTAGCGGCGTAGTAGTAAAGCTGCGCGCAGAGAGTCTCTGTCATGCGTTTAAGCCCGTCGCCCGAGAAGTTCTCGGCAAAAGTGTTCATAAAATCAAAAAGTGTGTTCTTCAGCAGAGCCGGATCCTCCGCACACCACAGAACACGCTGAATTACCGTCGAAACCGCGAGAACTCCGGCAATTGCAGGTATGAGTGCGATAAAAAACGCAAACGGGTTGACAAGCTTCTTTCCGAACAGGATCCTTTCAAGTACAAGCGCCGCAATTACGGCAAGTACGACTGCCGAAAGCCTTATGTGGGCAGCGAGTGATATACCGCACACAAACCCCGTAAGCAGCGACATAAAGAAGCGTGAGGTCTTGCTGCGGCAGTCGGCGCATGAGAACACGAGCCGTATAATGAACCACGGCAGAACAATTGACACCGTTTCTGTCCACGCAAATTTGGTATGCGCAAAGTAACAGCAGTAACCGCCCGCAGCAAACGCCGTGATTATGCACTTCCAGATCTTCCCGGTACGCATACGGTACGCGAGATAGTACGCGATAAGCGGGACAGTGCTTATAAGCATCGCGTTTATCCCGAGCATTGCGGAATACTGCACCGACGGATCCTCAAAGATCAGGATCACCGGTGTGTATATCAATCCCTGCAGAAACCCGTAGTAGTAATCCACGGATACCATTACTCCCGCCCAGCTTCTGCCGGCAAACAGGTCGGCAACGGCTATAACGGACAGTTCATTCGGGTCAACGGCAGGAAAAGACATACCTAATCCGCCGATAATGTTCAGTATAAAGAACATTATGAAAAGCGGCGGATATATCGCCTTATTGCCGTATCTTTCGTAGATCGCTCTGAGTTTTTCGTATATCAGCGGACTTCACCTCCCGCGGTTATTTGTAATTGTCAGGAAATGAATCCCGAAACCGTCATAAACAGATTCAGCAGATAGACAAGCAGGAATATCAGGCTTATACCGCCCAGCACATACATCATTCGCGGGTTACCGCTGTGTTCGAGGGCTGCATAGTACACGTCGGGAGGCTCGTCCTTGTACCGTTCACGCAAAGCGAGTATCTTGCTTACAGACCAGCGCATATACAGGTAATCGTTGAACAGCAGAAGCAGTATCCTTACGGCGATCAGAATATAAGAAGTCACATTCGCAACGCCGAGCAGCGGCAGTTCAGATGTCCCTCCGCCTGTGCCGAAGAAAATTATCTGTCTGATAAGCGAGGGGACGGTAAGTACAAAAGTCATCAGTGTAAGTACCACCGCCGGTCCGGTCATTCTCCTGTAAAAATGGTATAACGGCATAAAGAACCATGCCGAGAGATTGAGCGAGATCACCTTGCCGCTGTTCGCCATGTTCAGGAAGAGCGCAAAGAACCGCGGTGTGCTGATATTGTTCTCACCGAGGAAGTGAACAAGCTCGTCCTGCTTAACTCCGCATACGGTCATTTCCTCACCGCTGTCCTGACTGCGGATCGGGTGATGATGTATCATTTCGGAGAAATTGTCGAAAGCCATTTCTTTCAGCGGGATATCGTCTCCCTGCGCATTAACGGCAACTTTAGGCTTCGGCGGCGTATGCTCCGCTTCCCAGTCATAACCGGTGCCGTGCTTGTCCGCGTTCGGGCAGACCGGCTCCGCTTCCCAGCAGGAGCGGTGAACGGGAGTTCCGCAGACCGGACAATACGCCTTGTCCTCGCCGTTGTCAAGGTCTTTGCCGCAGCGGTCACAAACCGGTCTTGCGCTTATCGTGCGGTTTCCGCCGGTACCGGTGAAATAAGGGCGCGGCGTATGCTCGTCGGAATACGGGCATTTATGTGTCATATTATAGCAAAGTCTGTGCATCGCGGTTCCGCAGTCCGGGCAATATACTTTCTCGTCGTCCTCGGTGAACGGTTTTCCGCAGATCTCGCAGCCTGTACCGTCCTCAAAATGACGCTTCATGCGAACCGGGGCTCCCTCTCCCTGCTGCTCCTGCGCGGCGTAACGGAAATGATTTGCGCTGTTCGGACACTCTCCCCTGACATCAAAGCAGTCCTTGTGCATAGGCATTCCGCAGTCCGGACAGAATATCCGGATATCCTCATTCGTGAAGATATCCCCGCATATCACACATCTGTCGTTTTTGTCCATTTCAGTTCCTTTCATATAACCGTGATTTGAACATTATTAATGATATTATAACACAAACTGCGTATAAAATAAAGGGGTTTTTGGAAAATTTTTTCATACTTCGTGCAGTGTTACAAAAAAGCTCCTCCGTGCGGAGGAGCGTCAGTTTTGTTATGATACATTGACCTGTATCTTCATTGTACTGTCATCGACAGAAGCGGTTATTGTCGCGGAACCTTTAGCCTTTGCCGTTATCTTTCCTGTTGCGGAGACTTTGGCAACCGAGGTTTTGGAGCTTTTCCACATAACGTTGTCGTCGGTAGAAGCGGAAAGAAGCGTTCCGAGCTGAATTGTATCGCCTTTCTTCATTTCCAGCGTGAAGCTTGTGATCTTTACGTCGGAAGCAGCATCGGCGGAAGGGAATGTTGCTTTTATCGAAGCTTTACCCTCATCTGTTGAATATCTCTCTATTCTTATGTAATAAGTACCCTTGCTTACACTGTATTTAACTGTTCCCGCAGCTTTTTTAAGTGTGTCTGCCCAGAGCAATTCCAGTCTTTGTTTATCACTTGTTCCATATTTATCTCCCGTTGTTACCAATACACTGTTAAAAGGCACTACTTTTCCGCTTGAATCATAGACACGCAGTATTGTTCTGTTTCTTTCAAAAGAATAATTGATCTTCAGAGTTCCGGATTCAGATACTTTTATTTTATAATCAATAGGGCTGTTGCTTTCCGACAGCGTTTTGGAGACCCATTCACCGCTGTTAATAGATTTTGCAGTCTTTGCAATGCTTTCTTCCGCCGAAGCGCTCACCGCAAAAACCGTCATTGCCGATACTGCCATAACGAGTGACAGAACGATACTTAAAAGCTTTTTCATGATAGAATACTTCCTTTCTGCGGTGCATTTATTATTGCGCGCAACCAAAAAGTGCGCAGCAATGAAGCCGCGCACCGAAAAATGCAGTCTCATTGCTGCGACACAATATCATTTTCAAAAACCAACATAGCACTGGAAATTGAAATACTGCACTTTTGCCTCTGTAAAAGTGCTAAGTTGGTTTTGAAAATCAATAATATGACAATGCCCGAAGGCACTGCGTTAAAATGATATTATGTCGCAGTAATATATTATCATAAACCGCAGAAGATTTCAAGCTTTTTGGAAAAAATTTATTAAAAACTTGTCTAATTAAGTTTTAACTATTGAATTTCGGGATACTTTATGATATAATATATATTTGATATATTTCGCGTATCTATGATATGCAGAAGAAAGGACAATAAAACAATGGCAGACAACATGAAAGGACTTACCCGCACACATTACTGCGGAGAAGTCGAGGGCATAGGAAGCGAAGTTACCGTCGGCGGCTTCACACAGCGCATCCGTGACAAGGGCGGTCTTATCTTTATCGACCTGCGTGACAGGACAGGCATAGTTCAGCTTGTGTTCGACGATACGACCGACAAGGCTGTTTTCGAGAAAGCAAAGTCCGTGAGAAGCGAGTATGTCCTTATGGCAAAGGGACTTCTCCGCAAGCGCGAGAGCGTGAACACCGAGATAAAGACAGGTGATGTGGAGATACTCGTCTCCGACCTGCGCATACTTTCTAAGGCTCAGACTCCTCCCTTTGAGATCACCAACGACACCAAAGTAAACGACGAACTCAGGCTCAAATACAGATATCTTGACCTGCGCCGCAAGAAGCTGCAGGACAACATCATCATGCGGCATAAGATCGCAAAGATAGCCCGCGATTACTTCTACGAGAACGGCTTCCTTGAGATCGAGACTCCGATGATGATAAAATCCACTCCCGAGGGCGCAAGAGATTATCTCGTTCCGTCGAGAATACATGAGGGCAAGTTCTACGCTCTGCCGCAGTCCCCGCAGATCTACAAGCAACTCCTTATGATCTCCGGTTTTGACAGATATATCCAGCTTGCGCGCTGCTTCCGCGATGAAGACCTCCGCGCAGACAGACAGCCCGAATTTACACAGATCGACCTCGAAATGTCTTTCGTAGATGTTGACGATATCCTGAAAATTGCCGAGGGCTTCATCAGCAGACTTATGAAAGAAACGCTGAATATAGATATCCCCACTCCACTGCCGAGACTGAGCTACAACGACGCTATGAACAGATACGGCTCCGACAAGCCGGACACCCGCTTCGGCATGGAGATAACCGATATTTCCGACATAGTGAAGGACTGCGGATTCGGCGTGTTCACCTCCGCTATACAGAACGGCGGTTCTGTCCGCGGTATCGTTGCGAAAAACGGGGCTTCCACACTCACCCGCAAGGAGATAGACAAACTGACCGAAGCTGCTAAGGGAATCGGCGCAAAGGGTCTTGCATATATCCGCTGGGTAGATGACACACCCACCTGCTCTTTCGCGAAGTTCATGACCGAGGACGAAATGAAGGCTGTACTGAAAGCTCTCGGCTGCGAAAAGGGCGATGTGGCGCTTATCGTAGCGGACAAGAACAAGGTAACTCTGCCTGTTCTCGGCGCACTGCGCTTACAGGTCGGCAAGCAGCTCGACATTATCCCCGAAGGCTGGAACTACCTCTGGATAACGGAGTTTCCGTTCTTCGAGTACAACGAGGAGACACAGCACTGGGACGCTATGCACCACCCTTTTACCATGCCGCTTGACGAGTGCATACCTCACCTTGAGGAAAATCCGGAGAAGGTGTTCGCAAAGTGCTATGATCTTGTTCTCAACGGCGTTGAGCTGTGCAGCGGTTCTATCCGTATCAACGACCCCGAACTCCAGCAGAAGATGTTCGAGCTTCTCGGACTCACAGAGGAAGAGATCCAGGCAAAGTTCGGATTCCTTGTTGACGCATACAAGTTTGCCGCACCTCCGCACGGCGGCATGGGTATCGGACTCGACCGTCTCGCAATGCTTATCTGCGGTGCTGACAGTCTCCGTGATGTTCTCGCGTTCCCGAAAGTCAAGGACGCAAGCGAGCTTATGAGCGACTGCCCGGCTGTGGTTGACGAGAAGCAGCTTGAAGAACTGCACATAAAGACTGTACTTTCGGAGTAAGAATATATGCGCTCAAACTACACCACATCGTTCAGCGCGGTAGATGACCGCTTCGGATTCTCCCGCAAAGGCATTTTTCTTTGCAGGAAAAAGAATGAGGGCGTTAAGATAATGCTGTACATTCTTATTGTCGTTGTTATCACCGCGATAATATGGGGTGTCAGCATACACGCCGAGCCGAATGCCGCAAGTATGCTGTTCACGCTTGTGTTCGACGCTTTGAAGATAGCGTCGGTAATCGCTGTCCCGCTCTTTCTTGTTGGCGGTATAAGAGTTATACGAAACGGCGACACATACGATTTCAAAGCGGACAATGTAAAAATGCTCATAACCTGTCCGAAGATCGACTACCGCGCGGATATCTTCTATGAGAGGCTGCTGAATGTGGAGTATGTACCGAGAACGACTTCTTCCGGTAAGATACGGGGATATGATGTTACGGTTTACTGCACGGACGGAAGATTTGAATACGAGTTTCTGTTCCCGTCTCAGGCTTCTGTACGTCACCCCGATATGACCCCGTTCCGTATGCTGGAAGAACAGGCGGGGCTGCTGGAAAGACCGGAATACATCGCCGGTCAGAGAATCGACAATGCGGGTTTCTTAGGATGAACCGCAAAGAAAGGATCACAGATGAAATGCTTGTTTAAGATCGCTGCTGCCGCACTTTCAATGGCAGCACTCATTACTGCAGGTACCGGCTGTTCCGGCGGCACTGCCGACACGGCTTCCGCGCCTGCCGAAACGACTGTCACCACTACCGCTGCACCCACGGGTCCGGTTGACGGGACATACTTTCCCGACAGCTCCAATGTAAAGCTGATCGGACGCACACACACAGAGGGCGACACTCTCTGGCTGGCACAGTCCGCAAGCGGTATCGAGTTCACTTTCAAAGGGACTTCCGCCTCGGTGGATATAGTCGGTGACGGCTCCGCTTTCGGTCAGACAGACTCAATGGCACGTTTCGCTGTTTATGTGAACGGCGAGAGAACAGAGGACAAAATGGTTGACAACTACATGATGACCGTTGACATCTTCTCTTCCGACGAACCGCAGGACGTTACGGTAAAGATACTGAAACTCTCCGAATCCGCAAACTCTTCTTTCGGCATCAAGAACCTGAATGTCACCTGCGAGGGCGGTATCTCACCCACACCCGAAAAAGACCTGAAGATCGAGTTTGTCGGAGACTCTATAACCTGCGGCTACGGCGTTGACGACGAGGTGAAAGAGCATCACTTCTCCACCAAGACCGAGGACGCTACAAAGGCTTACGCTGTCAAAACAGCCGAGAAGCTTGACGCGGATTACAGTCTTGTAAGCTACAGCGGTCACGGTATAATCTCCGGCTACACGAGTGACCCGAACAAGCCCGTGACATCACAGCTCGTCCCCGATATATATGAGCAGTTCGCAAAATCATACGGCAGCGCGTCAAGCTACTACACCGTAGATGCGCCTTGGGATTTCAGTGCGTTCGTTCCGGATTACATAGTTATAAACCTCGGAACCAACGATGACAGCTATGTCAAGGGCAAGCAGGAGAAGAAAGACGAGTATATCAAGGAATACGCGGAGTTTCTGAAAACCGTCCGTAAGGACAATCCCGACGCGCATATCATCGGAGCGCTCGGACTTATGGGAGATTCGCTGTATTCCTCGGTAGAAAAGGCGTTTGAGCAGTACACCGCCGATACCGGAGACACCAACGTTTCCACATTCCACCTGAGCGTACAGGATATGAACGCAAACGGTATCGCGGCTGACTGGCACCCCTCCGAAAAATCACACGAGATCGCGGCGGAAGAGCTTGCCGGTTATATAGAGTCACTTATGACCGGAACCTCTGCCGACGCGGCATAAGAACAACAGCTTATCCATACAAGACAGCAAAACTCACCTGCGATTACACGCGGGTGAGTTTTTTGTTTGCCGATAGAATATACCCGACCCGTCCGACATAATATTGAGGGAAAGACTTTTTTCAAAGGAAAGGAACGGTATAAACCATGAACACATATTTTCCTGAAGGAGAACTCGGGAAATGCCCCGTGAACAATGCCGGGGCTGAGGAATATATAAAAAGCGGAACTGTCGCGGAAGCCCTGTGTGTAATGTGTAACGGAGGACATGATCTGATTGTCGCAAACGGCGATTTCAGAGGCAGGATCCCGCGTTGTGAGGGTGCTGTGGGCATCGACGACGGAACCACCCGTGACATTGCGCTTATTTCACGGGTAAACAAACCGGTGCAGTTCAGGATCCTCGGTTTTGAGCAGGACGAAAACGGCTGCAATACAGCAGTCCTTTCACGGCGGCTCGCACAGGAGGAATGTATTACAAACTACATATCGAAACTGCGCTGCGGCGATATAATCCCGGCAAAGGTGACCCACATGGAGCAGTTCGGCGCATTCGTGGATATCGGCTGCGGACTTCCCTCTCTCGTACCCATAGACATGATCTCGGTTTCCCGGATTTCTCACCCGTCCGACAGATTCACCGTGGGACAGAACATTTACTGCGCAGTACGTTCGATCGAGGAAAACAAGATCACACTCACTCACAAAGAACTCCTCGGAACATGGCAGGAAAACGCGGACAGATACGGTATCGGAGAGACAGTAACAGGGATAGTCCGTTCGATCGAAAGCTACGGGATCTTCGTGGAGCTTGCTCCGAATCTCGCGGGACTTGCGGAACTGAAACCGGATATTCGGGTAGGCTGCAAGGTAAGTGTTTACATAAAGGCGATAATCCCGGACAAAATGAAGATCAAGCTGATAATCGTGGATACATTTGACAGCTGCAAAAAGGAAAAGCCGTCCGACATAGATTACTTCATCACGTCGGGACGGCTTGAAAGCTGGAAATACTCGACAGCCGGAGCGGAAAAGAACATCATTACCGATTTTTGCTGTCAGTAACGCCCTTTATCTTTCTCCGATACTCATACGCAGCCTGTTCAAACTTGTTATCGCCGAATTTGTAATACACCCTGTCCTTTATCGCATCGGGAAGATACTGCTGCTCAACGTAGTGGTTCGGATAATCGTGCGGGTACAGATAATGCTGGCCTTTTACAGCGGCACCCTCGCCGTCGGCATGGACGTTCTGGAGATGCCGCGGAAAATCGCCGGTATTTCCCTTTTCAACATCGTCTATCGCCGCGTTTATCCCCATATAGGCGCTGTTGGATTTCGGCGCGGTAGCAAGCAGCACCACAGCGTCGGCAAGCGGTATCCGCGCTTCCGGGAATCCGAGCTGCAAAGCGCTGTCAACGCAGGCTTTGACTATCGGGATAGCGTTCGGATACGCAAGCCCCACGTCCTCACAGGCTATGACCAGAAGTCTCCGGCAGATAGAAGCCATATCTCCGGCAACGATCAGCCTTGCGAGATAATGGAGCGCCGCGTTCTCGTCGGAACCGCGAATAGACTTCTGGAATGCGGAGAGAATGTCGTAGTGCTGATCTCCGTCACGGTCATATTTCATTGCCGATTTCTGAGTCAGCTGCTTTGCGAGTGCGAGATCTATATTTCCGCTGTTGCACGCGAGCAGACACAGCTCCACCGTATTGATTCCCTTTCGCACATCTCCGCCGCAGCCGGAGGCAATATACCCGAAAGCCTCGTCGGTGAATGTGTAATCCAGACCGTTCTCCTCACAGGCAATGCGGAACGCGCGTTTCAGAGCAGGAAGCAGATCCTCTTTCTCAACAGGCTTGAACTCAAAGACCGTAGACCGAGAAAGTATCGCGTTATAAACGTAGAAGTAAGGGTTTTCGGTAGTTGACGCAATAAGCGTGATATCCCCGTTTTCGATGTATTCAAGCAGGCTCTGCTGCTGTTTCTTGTTAAGGTACTGTATCTCATCGAGGTACAGCAATATCCCCTTATCCCTGCCGAATCCGAAAGACCCGCGGGAAGCTATGATCTCTTTTATGTCAGCAGTCGAACAGGAAGTCCCGTTCAGCTTGTACAGCTGCATTTCCGTGGATTCCGCGATTATGTTCGCAACCGTGGTTTTGCCGATGCCCGATGAGCCGTAGAAGATCATATTCGGGATACTGCCGCGTTCGATTATGTTGCGCAGAGGTCTTCCCTGCCCTAAAATATGCTTCTGACCTACAACGTCATCAAGTGTTTTCGGTCTTATGCTGTCCGCCAGTGGCATAGCTTTCTCCTTATGAATAACAATGCCGCACACCGAAAATGTGCGGCATTTATCCGATTTATCTGTTAAATGTTGTCTCCGCCTTTTACGCCGTACTGCTGGAGAAGATTCTTTATCTTGCTGTGAGGATCTATGATCTTGCTTATGGAAACATCGTGGTTGAGCGCTGTGATGAAGTAAGCTATATACTTGGAAACATCTACTTCATGGAACCACGGTTTTGCAAGCAGTTCCGGGCAGCGGTATGTAAGGTTGGTACCAAGGACATGATCTATGATGCCCTCTTTTACAGCCTGATCGAATTTATCAACGCCGTTTGTGAATATCGGATATGTAGCGTAACCGATAATACGTCTTGCATTGCGCTTTTTAAGCTCGCTTGCAACATCAAGCATGGATTCGCCGGAGGAAATGATATCATCTGCAATGAATATATCCTTGCCTGCAACGGAGTTACCTAAATATTCATGCGCAACTATCGGGTTTCTGCCGTTCACTACGCGTGAGTAGTCACGGCGCTTGTAGAACATACCGAGCTGAACGCCGAGAACCGAAGCATAGTACATATTGCGGTGCATAGCGCCCTCGTCCGGGCTGACTACCGCAAATGTGTCGGGCGTTATATTCAGATCATCGACAGATCTGAACAGTGTTTTAAGTACCTGGTATGTGGGCATTACGTTATCAAAGCCTATAAGCGGTATTGCATTGCATACTCTCGCATCGTGAGCGTCAAAACAGATTATGTTCTCAACAGACATTGCCGCAAGCTCCTGGAGCGCAACCGCGCAGTCCAGTGATTCACGGTAGTTTCTTCTGTGCTGTCTGCCGCCGTACAGAAGGGGCATAATAACGTTTATACGGTGAGCCTTACCGCTCATTGCCTGAATAATACGCTTGAGATCCTGATAATGATCGTCCGGGGACATACAGTTTTCTCTTCCGAAAAGCGGATATGTGCAGCTGTAGTTTCCGGTGTCAACAAGGATATAGATATCGTCACCGCGTATGGATTCCTTTATCAGCGCTTTAGCATCGCCTGACGAGAAACGCGGACAGGTAGTTTCGATGAGATAGGAGTCAATGTTGATACCGCTGTCCTGCGCCCATGAAACAAGGTAATTGTTTATCTTATTGCCAAGCTCCTTAGCGCCGTCCATTGCGATGATCCCTATAGGCGCAACGGAATCCTGAGTGTTTAGCACGATCTGACTTGCTTTTGTGGTCATGTTAATTTCTCCGTTCATTCATTATTATTCATAAAGTGGGTACTTCTTGCAGATAGCAGTGACTTTCTCTCTTATCTTCTCTTTGGAATTGTCGAAGTCTTTTGCCGTAAGATAAATGCACTCCGCGATCTCTCTCATATCGTCCTCTTTCAGACCTCTTGTGGTCACAGCGGGAGTTCCGATACGCACGCCGCTGGTGAACGCGGGCTTCTGGGGATCGTTCGGGATAGCGTTCTTGTTTACTGTGATATATACTTCGTCAAGCTTTGTTTCAAGATCCTTGCCGGTGATATTGAAAGGACGCAGATCAACAAGCATAAGGTGGTTGTCGGTACCGCCGGAAACGAGATCGAAGCCCTTTTCGAGCAGCGAGCTTGCAAGCACGGAAGCGTTCTTCACTATCTGTCTGCCGTATTCCTTGAATTCGGGCTTCAAAGCTTCACCGAAACATACTGCCTTTGCGGCGATGACGTGCATGAGCGGTCCGCCCTGCGTGCCGGGGAATATAGCCTTGTTGATCTTCTTTGCAAGCTCCTCGTCGTTTGTGAGTATCATACCGCCGCGGGGACCGCGCAGAGTCTTGTGAGTAGTAGTTGTAACGATATCCGCATAAGGTACCGGAGACTGATGCTCGCCCGCTGCAACAAGACCCGCGATATGCGCCATATCTACCATGAAGTAAGCGCCCACGCTCTTTGCTATAGCGGAGAGTCTTTCAAAATCTATCTTTCTCGGATATGCGCTTGCACCCGCGACTATAAGCTTGGGCTTATGCTCGTTTGCAAGCTTTTCAACCTGATCGTAGTCAAGCATTCCGGTTTCGTCGTTCAGACCGTACGGAACAAAGTTGAAGTATTTGCCGGAAATGTTTACGGGAGAACCGTGAGTAAGATGTCCGCCGTGAGCAAGGCTCATTCCGAGAACCGTATCACCGGGCTGCAGAAGAGCGAAATAAACAGCGGTATTTGCCTGTGCTCCGGAATGGGGCTGAACATTGGCAAAGTTCGCGCCGAAGAGCTTCTTTGCGCGCTCGATTGCGATTGTCTCGACAACGTCAACATATTCGCAGCCGCCGTAGTAGCGCTTTCCGGGATAGCCTTCCGCGTACTTGTTGGTAAGCACACTTCCCATAGCTGCCATTACCGCCGGAGAAACTATGTTTTCACTTGCGATAAGTTCAAGATTGCGCTTCTGTCTTTTCAGCTCATCGGACATAGCGGCAGCTAACTCGCTGTCCGTCTTTTCGATAAAGCCAATTGAGTCGATCAGATCATTGTACATATAGAATTCCCACTTTCTTAAAATCTGTCCGCATTTGCGGAAGCCTGTCCGTACAAACGGAATAACACAATAATATTATAGCGAAATATGCCTAAAAAAGCAAGTGTTTTTTTAACAAAAATTTACAAAAAATATTCTGATTTTTCATAATTCTATGACTATTTACTGAATATACCCGATGCCGGTACTCTTCCCTCGTGAATAAACGGTCTGCCTTTGAAACCGATGCAGTTCCTTCCGCTGCCCTTAGCTATTATAAGCTGGTCATCGGCTTCATTGAGCAGCTCGGAGTATGTATTCTTGCTTTTCAGCGTTGCGGAGCCGGAAACGCCGACAGAAACGGTAACTATACCGTTACCGAAGGGCTGCGCCATTTGTTCCACGCTCTGACGGAGCTGTTCCGCAAGTTTAACAGTCTCTATCTCGTCCATATTCTCCAGGATCAGAACAAAATCGTCTCCGCCGAAACGGGATATGAGCTGTGTGTACTGCTTTGCGACTATTTTCAGACAGTTGCAGACACGGTAAAGGCAGCTGTCGCTTGCATCATATCCGTACATGTGATTGTACGCACGGAAATTGTCAATATCTATCAGAATGACAGAGATCTTCTTTTCTCCCTTTGCCTCCGACAGTTCGGAAAACTTTGCAGATAATCCCGCTTTGTTCAGCAGTCCCGTAAGCGTGTCTTTTCTTGCGATCTGTGTGCAGCGCTCTTCGATGTTCTCAAGCCGGTATTCGCCTATTCTGATATTTGCGTAGCAGCATCGCACCACTGCCGCGATCCAAAGATAGGAAACCGTGACCGCAGCAGCCGAGATGTAAAACATAACTTCCTTTTCATTCAGAGAACCGTAAACCGCGGGATATATAAACAACACTGCCGCGAAAAACAAGCTTTCATAAAAGTTTACAACAGGAACAGAAAACACCGCCGCAACAAATATCAGGAACGAATATGGGAACCTGCCCTCGATCTGTTCACCCGCGGATACACATAAAAAACCTGCTGTGAACACAAGCCAGAAAAGTATGGTGAAAAGTCTCATCAGTGCATGATCTGATTCCCTGGAAAACACAGTCTTTGCGCACAGCCAGCAGAATACCGCCGAACCCGCGATAAGCACCACCGAACCTGTCCTGGTAACCGCGGCATCAACGCCGAATATCAGTTCAAGTATTCCCGCTATCAGTGAGAATGCCGCAAAAACAACGACTCTGCCGGCATTCTTGCGTACTATATAGTTCTGCAGTGCTCTGTACGCATTGGGATCCTCTTCCTGTGCGTCCTTTTCGTATCTTCCGGTCAGAACAGCCTTTATGTTCTCGATTTTTCCGGCTATGAACGTTTTTAACTTTTCCAACTTTCACACCTCATTATTATTCATCAGTATTGCAATTCTCAATGACCATACCTGCCGAAACAGCTGTAATGCACTTAACGGGACAGGCTTTGACGCATACTCCGCAGCCTGTGCATTTGTTCGGGTCTATCAGCGCATGATTGCTGTCGATCGCTATAGCTCCTGACGGACACTTCTTTACACATATCCCGCAGGCTATACAGCCGTTCTTACATATCTGCCGTGTCTCTTTTCCCGTATCGAGAGAGCTGCACCTGACTATACATCTCTGACTCTCCTTAATAAGCACTATCAGCTTGTTAGGACAGGCTCGCACACACTTGCCGCAGCCTGTACAGTTGGTAGGATCAACTGCCGAAACGCCGTTGACAATACTTATACAGCCGTTTTCGCAGACTTTTACACAGTCTCCCATTCCGTGACAGCCCGCTCTGCACTTTCCTTTGCCGTTGTAGAAACGCTCTATCGCGGCGCAGCTTCCGGAGCCTATGTATGTGTATTTATCCTCTGTAGCACCGCAGTTTCCGTTGCAGCGCACAAATGCCGTCACACGCTCCACATCACCGACTTCTATCCCCATTATACCGCCGATTTTCTTTGCAGCCGCGGCTCCTCCCGGCTTGCACAGATCGGCGGGCGCTTCTCCGGCAGCCACTGCCCTCGCATAGCCGTCACAGCCCGAATATCCGCAGCCGCCGCAGTTTGCTCCCGGAAGAGCATCGGAGATCTTCTGAACAGTCTCGTCTGTCCTGACGTAGAAAACCTTTGATGCAGCAGTCAGCAGAACTCCGATCACAGCGCCTATGACCAGAAAAAACAGGATAGGTAATACATACTCTGCCATGTCACCCTCCGAAAATACCGTCAACAATACCGCTGAAGCCTACGAATGACAGCGAAGTAATGGATGCCGCGATAAGTGTTACCGGCGTTCCTTCCAGCGCTTTCGGGATATCGCAGCGGCTTATGCGTTCCCGCACACCCGAGAATATCACCATTACCAGCAGAAAACCGATACCGCCCGCAAGAGCGTTTACAACAGATTCCACAAAGCCGTATTCATTGTCGATGTTAAGGATCGTTACACCCAGCACCGCGCAGTTCGTGGTGATAAGCGGAAGATACACACCGAGAGAACTGTACAGCGCCGGAACATACTTTTTCAGCACCATTTCCACCGTCTGAACAAATGCGGCTATGACGAGAATGAAGCAGACAGTGTTGAGATACTCGATATTAAGCGGTACAAGCACGAAATGATAGATAGGATAAGTGACCGCGCTTGCCCCGACCATTACCGCGGTTACCGCAAGCCCCATTCCGAGTGCGCCGTCCGTAGTCTTGGAAACGCCGAGGAACGGGCAGATACCATAGAACTTGTTAAGTATGAAGTTTTCGGTGAGTATTCCCGTAAACAGGATTATCATAAGATCACGAACAAGTTCCATTACGCACTCTCCTTGCTTTCAAGCTTTGTGCAGGCTTCGCGTGACGGACAGTTGTCGCAGCTTACCTTACGCGGCTTTTTCTTCGTTATCACACCAAGCACCGCTATCACGCAGCCCAGTGTGAAGAACCCGCCCGCAGGCAGTATGAACAGGGTCATGGGCTGCACGAAATCCGGCATGATCTGCAACCCGAATATCTTTCCCGTGCCGAGCAGTTCACGGATCGCTCCCACTACGATCAGAGACATAGTAAATCCCAGCCCCATTCCGAGGCCGTCCAGCACAGACGGCAGTACCTTGTTCCTGCAGGCAAACATTTCCGCGCGCCCGAGGATTATGCAGTTCACGGTTATAAGACTCAGGAACACACCGAGGGCTTCCGCAAGATCCGGAAGAAAGCTGTCAAGCATAATGCTCACAAAAGTAACAAATCCTGCTATAATAACAATGAAACAAGGAAGTCTCACCGTATCGGGGATAACCTTTTTGAGCAGCGATATAACAAGGTTCGAGCATACAAGCACGAACGTTGTCGCAAGTCCCATTCCCAGCCCGTTCTGAGCCATTGTGGTGACCGCGAGCGTAGGACACATACCGAGCAGCATCACAAGGTTCGGATTCTCTTTCAGCAGCCCCTTTGTGAACTCTTTCATATAACTCATACACTCACCCCCAGTTCCGCATAAACGCTGACTGCCGTATTCACAGCAGCCGCCACACCTTTTGAGGAGTATGTCGCTCCTGTCACAGCCTCGACTTCGCCGCTCACAGTCGGGGTCTTTTTCACTATCACTGCGCTGTCGGAGATACCCGCAAAACGCGCGAGAAAATCCGGATCATTGACATTCGTGCCGAGACCGGGAGTTTCGGTCATGGAGACCACCTCTATGCCCGCGACGCTGCCGTCGCTGTTCATAGCTATCAGCAGATCAAGACCGCCTTTGTTGTAACCGTTCGCCACGATCTCAAACGCGAGCGTCCCGTCGTCTTTCAAGATAAGCTTGCTTACGCTGTCCGGACGATCTATAGCGTATCCCGACTGCTTCCAGTCCGACACTATCGAATATTCGCCCTCGCCCATAAGAGAAACACATTTTTGCATAAGCTTTTCGGTTATGATTCCCGATGTATCGACATAAGTAAGATTGTGCGCAACTATAAGAAGCGCAGAGATGATCGTAGTCACGCAGGAAAGGACTATTGCCGGTTTCGCGGTCATTTCTGCACCCCCTTGCGGACAGCGTTCTTTGCGCCGAAGGGCTTCGGGCGTACATATCTGTCTATCAGAGGAACAAGAATGTTCATTACAAGTATTGAGAATGAAACGCCTTCGGGATACACTCCGAAAAAGCGTATCGCGGAGGTTATAAGTCCGCAGCCTACAGCGAATATCAGCTTTCCCGTCCGTGTTATAGGTGTCGTGGAATAGTCCGTAGCCATGAAGAACGCACCGATCACCAGACCTCCGGACAAAAGTTGCATAAGTACATCATGCCCGCCGATAAGCGAACACAAAGCAACTGTTCCTATAAACGCAAAAGGTGTAACGGGATCGATCAGCCCGCGTGCGACAAGATAAATACCGCCGAGGAGCAGCGCGGCTGTGCAGGTCTCGCCTATGCAGCCGCCGTGTATCCCGAGAAACAGATCGAGATATGACGGCATGATCTCCGGATCCGCAAGAGGAGTAGCAGAAGATACAGCGTCAATACCGGCAGTACCCGCGATCACCGGTGCGCTCCATGATGTCATGTATTTTCCGAATGACAGCATAAGCACTATCCGGGCGGTAATTGCGGGATTTGCAAAATTCTGCCCGATCCCGCCGAAGAACTGCTTTACCACAACGATCGCGGCAAAACAGCCGATTGCAGCCATGTAGATCGGCAGTGCCGGCGGGAGATTCATTCCGAGCAGCACTCCGGTAACGACTGCCGAAAGGTCATATATAGTCTGTTCATGTTTTGTTATTATATTGAACAGCATTTCAAAGATCACACAGAACGCGGCACACAGCACAACCAGCACAAGCGCTCTCAGCCCGAAGATCACCGTCCCGGCAATTACTCCCGGAAGCAGCGCGATCAGCACATTTAGCATGATCTTCTGAGTGGTGAGCGTACACCTTATGTGCGGTGACGGTTCTATCAGAAGCCCCGACATTTCATCTTACCTTTCATATAAAACTCTTTCTTTTACCGAAACGCTGTCTCGCAGCAGAAGCTTCGCAAGCTGGTTCTTCTCGGACAGGTTCCGTTTTGCGGGACATACATAAGAGCAGGCTCCGCAGTTCATGCACAGGTTCACATTCAGTTTTTTCAGCCGCTCGGTGTCCTTTTTGTCAAACGCGTGCTCCAGCTCGGTAGGCATCAGTCCCATCGAGCAGGCTCTTACACATCTTCCGCATCGTATGCACGGTGTATCACCGTCCCTCACGGTTTCCGAAAACAGCAGCAGCGCGTTTGTCGTTTTTGTGATCGGCATTTCGGTGTCATAGAAAGAAATGCCCATCATCGGTCCTCCGAAAAGCGCCCTGTCCGGCTGAGTCCGCAGATCCGCGGCTGCCATGATATCACAGGCGCGTGTGCCTATAGGCACCGTAACATTCATCGGTTTGTTCACGGCATTCCCGTCAACCGTAAGTCTCCTGCTTATCAGCGGCATTCCCGTTATCAGATAGTCGGAAATGAACGCCGCTGTTGAACAGTTCAGTACAACACAGCCTACCGACGACGGAAGTTCGCCCTCCATTATCGTTCTTCCGAGAGTGTTGTGGATCAGCACTTTTTCTGCACCCTGCGGATATCTCGACGGGAGCGTTATCACATCTATATTGCTGTCAGATGAGGTGATCTCAGTCATTCTCTTTATCGCAAGAGGTTTATCGTGTTCTATACCTATGACGGCACGCGGGATATCCAGATACTTCATTATCATACGGATTCCCTGGGCAACTTTTTCTCCCTCTTCCATAAAAGTCCTGTAATCGGAGGTTATGTACGGCTCACATTCCGCGCCGTTCACGACAAGTGTGTCTATCTTCACGGTTCCGGGGTCATAGCTGAACTTGACGTGCGTAGGAAAGCCCGCGCCGCCGAGTCCCACAGATCCGCTGCGCTTCACAGCTTCGATAAAGTCCTCTCTGCTGTCGATGAACGGCGGTATCACCTCTTCCGAAAGCACCTGCTCCGGCGATGTCTCGATAACGAGGGCTTCGTGAAGCTTCCCGAAAACATTAAGCACCTTGGTAACACCGACTATCTTTCCGGTAACACTGGAATGTATCGGAGCCGAGATAACGGCGTCACTGTCACCGATAAGCTGTCCGGTCTTTACGGTATCTCCCACCGAAACCGTGGGTACGCACGGGACACCGCCGTGCTGCGACATTGCGATCACAACCCTTTCCGGCAGCTTTAATCTTACGGTCTGCATCTCGGCTGCACCGTTGAGACGCGGAAGTTTTATGGAATTCAGCTTCATTCTCTGCCCTCCGAAAGCTCTTCAAGCAGCCCGGTGATGCGTCCGGACGGGCTTTCAAAATAGGAGTTGCTTACAACTATTATTCTGCCGTTAAGAGCAGCATCGAGACTGCCGAGAACACCGTCCGAAAGCACTTCGCTCTCCGGCACATCGCTGTTGAGAATAATAACGTCCGGCTGATCGTCTGCAAGAAGTTTCTTGTCAAATGTATAGCCCTGTGCATCCTTGGCTATATTTTCTCCGAGAATGGAAAGCACCGAACTTTCAAAAGTATCGCCGCCCGCTATAGCACCGCCCTCAGTCACATAAATGAATCTGCCGTAGTGATAGTCACAGGAGTTGATTTTTGTAATAATACCGGAAAAGACCTTGTTTCCGGCTTCTTCACCCTCAAACAGTCCCTCAAAGACCATTCCGAGGGCGCAGTAAATACGTCCGAACTCTTCCACCGAGCGCGGAGCGGAAATATAAAGCACCGTTATCCCCGCGTCATTCAGCGCGGAAACGTCCTTGCCGGGGATAGATGTTGCCGTTATCAGCAGATCGGGTGACGCGGCGAGTATAGCATCGAGATCGGGCGAAGCGGGTTTTCCGTAATCGTCCAGCGCAGCGGCTGCTTCGGGATAATCGCAGTAGCTGCCACGCCCTGTCAGCCGGTCTCCGTAGCCCAGCTCGTATATCATCTCGGTCAGTCCGCTGGAAAGGCATATCACCTTTTCCGGAGAACTCCGGATAACTGCGTCATTTATCGTTACCGGGTATTCCGAAAGCTCGGCTTCCGGGTCATCTACAATGATCGGAGCGCCGGAGATCTCCTGTGTGTTATCTGCTTCCGTAACCTCCGGCTTTTCGCTGTCACAGCCGCAAAGAAGCATACCCGCGGCAGCAGCAAGCGCAGCGGCGGTTTTCAGAAAACCGGAATTTCTCATAACCAAATTCAGCATTTTATCGTTATCTGTCAAGCGAATCCACAAACTGCCTTGCAGTTCTCGGCGAGCGGTTGCCTTTGCGCACGGCAAAACGCTCGGCAAGCAGAGCGAACTCCTCCTTATCCATTTCAATGTTTCTGTCGTGTGCTATACGTTCGGCAATATCGAGATATGTTTTCTTGTCCGGTGCCATAAACGTGATGTACAGTCCGAATCTGTCCGCCAGCGAAGCTTTCTCGTCTCTCGCATCTGCGCCGTTATGCTCGTCGGCGTGTTCTGAAGCGGTCTCCCTGATTATATGACGGCGGTTTGTCGTTGCGTAGATAGCGCAGTTGTCAGGCATGACATTCACCGAACCCTCAAGTGCCTGCTTTAAGAACGCATACTCGGGATCGTTGTCACCGAAGCTTATATCATCGAGGAACAGTATGAATTTAAGCGGTTTACCGCGAAGCTTTTCGTATATCTCATACAGTCCCGTAACCGAAGATTTCGGTACAAGAACAATGCGAAGATCCGGAAACTCGTTCACTACCGCTTTCACGGTGCTGGATTTGCCGGTTCCCCTGTCTCCGTAAAGGAGAACATTGCTGTAATGCCTGCCCTCAATGAAACTTCTGGTGTTTTCGATAACGGCGTTTCGCTGCACCTCATAGTTTTTCACATCGGAAAGGCTTATCTTGTCGAAATGCTCCACTCCTCTGAACTCACCGCTCTCATAGATGAACGCCTTGTTGTATGCGAAATACGCGGAACCGTACTGCTCCATGTACTTTTCTGCCTGCTCAAAGCTTATCTCCGCGCTGCCGTTTTCGTACATAGGAAACGGGACATTCTCGGGGATACCGAACCGCGCTCTGAGTTCACCTATCAACTCATAGGCTGAGATCCTTGACAACTCGGAAAGCACGGTGAAGTCATGCCGGATATTGTATCTGAGCAGCTCGGAGTGAGTGCGCAGATACTCATTGAACAGAGGATTGTCGTCCCGCACCGTAAGCGCGGATATGTAATCGGAAAGAGTCTTTCCCTCGCACAGTACGATCTCGCAGAGCCTTGAATAAGCATTTACCGCGTTTTCTCTGCTTCCGGAAAAAACACCTGCCATGCTCTGTACTGCCTCATCGTTTTTGTACTGGGAGACAACCATTGATGAGATCATCAGTTGAACGTCTTTCATCGGAATCTATGCTCCTTTATCGTTACAAAAAATCAATATATAGTATATTATAACTCATTCTCCCCAAAATAGCAATACCTTTGACCCATTTTCAGCAAAAAAATAATCAAAGACAGTCCTTTTTTGCGAACTCCTCACGCAGCTTGTCGATAGCACGCTTTTCAATGCGTGAAACATAGGAGCGCGATATTCCGAGAAGAACGGCAACTTCCCGTTGAGTAAGCGGCTTTGAAGCTTTCCCGTCCACCGACAGACCGTATCTGCGGACTATTATGTCACGTTCACGTTCATCAAGCACGCTGTTCACAAAGCGATACAGCTTCTCGGTGTCTATTTTCAGATCAACCTCGTCGTCAACACATACATCATCGCTGAAAATGTCAGCCATTGTGATCTCGTTGCCGTTCTTGTCGGTATCTATCGGATCGTTCAGATACAACTCCGAACTGCGGTGCTTGTTCTTACGGAAATACATCTTTATCTGGTTCTGTATGCAGGTGCTTGCATAGGTGGAAAAGCTTATATCTTTCGCCGGATCAAATGTCTCCGCTGCCCGGATAAGACCTATCGTGCCTATCGACACAAGATCCTCGTTATCCCGAGACTCGCTGTAATGCTTGTTCACTATGTACGCCACAAGTCTGAGATTATGCTCGATCAGCTTGTTCCGGGCTTTCTTGTCGCCAAGCGCGGCAAGAGCGGTAAGTTCGTCCTCTTCCTTTTTTGTGAGTCTGCGCGGATAGCTGACTCCGTCAAGATGCAGCGCGAAAACAAACAGACTTTTAAGAGCTGTCCTGATAAGTTCGTCGAACATTGCAAAACCCTCCGTCATTTCAATAAGTACAGCCGTTTTAAAACGGGATAATACCATTCTATGAAATCTGACCCGAACTGTTTACAAAATTTTCGACATTCTATTGATTATTTCCGCATGATATGATAAAATGAGAGAAAGTAAATCCGAGAAAGGCAGAAGAATATGAAAGAACCGATGGACAGATATTATATCTGGCTTACCCGCGTATTAGGTACAGCAAATCCCAAGATCCACAAGCTTACAGAAAAATACGGTTCCGCCAAGCAAACCTACGAAGCGATCACAGACGGCGACATTTCGTGCCTTACAGAAGAAGAGACCGAAAAACTCGATTACGAAACGATCGACAGAGTTGACAGGCTTATTGATTACTGCCGCAAGCACGGGATAGGCATTTGTTCATTTGGCAGCAAGGAGTATCCGAAGCTGCTTGCCGAAATATACGATCCGCCCTCCGTGATCTACTACCGCGGCGACCTTTCCTGCCTCGAAGATCTGAGCCTTACGTTCATAGGCTCCCGCGAACCCACTCCTTACATTCTGAAACTATGCTCACGCATAACTGCCGATGCCGGCAAAGTCGGTATCACGCTTGTCAGCGGAATGGCACGCGGAGTCGATCAGTGCGTACACAGCACCTGCGTGGAAAAAGGCATACGCACCGTCGGAGTCCTGGGCTGCGGAGTTGATTACGACTATCCGTACAAGAGCCGGATACTGCGCGAAAAGATCGTACTCGGAGGCGGAGCGTATATCTCCGAGCTGCTGCCTAACGACGCTCCGACAAAGGAGTATTTCAATCCCCGCAACAGGATCCTCGCCGGTCTTACCCGCGGCACAGTGATCTTTCAAGCTGCAATAAACAGCGGTACGCTTATTACCGGTTCATACGCGGTTGACGAGAACAGAGATGTTTTCTGCGTTCCGCCGCCCGATGTTTTCAATCCCGCTTATGAGGGAGTTATCGGATTTCTGGAGGACGGCGCTATCCCTGTTTTCAATCACCTCGATATCATCAAGGAATATGTCGGACTGTATTTGTAAAGCACATCGGAACTATATGCGTCATCATTGATCCCAACGTTTAAAATACCTGATAACAATAAGAACCCTGCGGATAAACCGCAGGGTTCTGTTGTACTTTATTTACTTTCTGAGACCGGAAGCCTTGTACGATGTATGCAGATACTCGTGAGCCTTGTGACCGCCTATCTCGCCGAGGTAATCATAAACGGACTTGATATCGTCAGTCTCGTGAGACTTTCTTATCTTGTTGGCTTCGTCGATACTATAGAGAGCCTTTGCGCGCTCAGCACGAACATCAACGAAGTTGCGGACATCAGCCTTTACGATAACCTGACCGCCGCCGTTTACGCAGCCGCCCGGGCAAGCCATGATCTCGATGAACTGAACGTCAACTTCACCGCTCTTGACTTTTTCAAGAAGCTCTCTTGCATTCGCAAGACCGGAAGCAACCGCAACCTTGACCTTTACGCCGCCTGCTTCATATTCAGCAAACTTGACTCCCTGAACACCGCGAACTTCCTTGAACTCAACAGGGCTGTCGTTCTTTTCGCCTGTGAGCTTCCATACTGCGGTTCTGAGCGCTGCTTCCATAACACCGCCGGTAGCACCGAAGATAACAGCTGCGCCGGAGCCGCTGGACATCGGTACTTCAAACTCGCTGTCGGGAAGATCGTTAAAGCGGATACCCGCACGGTTTATCATCTTGACAAGCTCTCTCGTTGTGATGACAATATCAACATCGGGAACGCCTGCTGCGGACTGATCCTCTCTGCCGATCTCGAACTTCTTCGCTGTACACGGCATTACAGAAACGGAAACGATGTTCTTGGGATCAATACCGTTCTTTTCTGCCCAATATGTTTTTATCATTGCGCCTGCCATCTGCTGAGGAGATTTGCAGGTGGAGAGATTCGGGATAAACTCGGGATAGTAAGCTTCGCAGTATCTGATCCAGCCGGGTGAGCATGAGGTTATCATCGGGAGAACACCCTTGTTCTGTATTCTCTGGAGCAGCTCGTTGGATTCTTCCATTATAGTAAGGTCTGCGCCGAAGTCGGTATCAAATACATGATCGAATCCGAGCATCTTGAGAGATGTTGCCATCTTGCCCTGAACGTTTGTTCCCATAGGATAGCCGAATGCTTCACCGAGGGAAGCGCGTACTGCGGGTGCGGTCTGAACAACGACTACCTTCTCCGGATCGTTGAGAGCAGCCCATACCTTATCGGTATCATCTTTCTCGGAAAGTGCGCCTGTCGGGCATACTGCGATACACTGACCGCAGGAAACGCAGGACGTTTCTGCAAGATCCATATCGAAAGCGCAGCCGATAGATGTCTTGAATCCGCGGTTGTTTGCGCCGATAACGCCGATACCTTGAGTAACTCCGCAGGCAGCTATACATCTGCGGCAGTTGATGCACTTGTTGTTGTCACGGTACATATGAACCGCGCTGTCGTCGATCTCATAGTGATTTCTCTCGCCCTCAAAAGCAAGTTCATCGTCAACACCGAGTTCACGGCAAAGAGCCTGAAGTTCGCACTGTCCGCTTCTTGCGCACGAAAGGCACTTTCTGTCATGGTTGGACAGAAGGAGCTGGAGAGTTGTTCTTCTGCTCTCAAGGACTGCGGGAGAATGTGTGAGGATATTCTTGCCCTCATCAAACTTTGACAAGGGATAAACGCAGGCAGCCACAAGGCTTCTTGCGCCGGTCATCTCCACAACGCAGATACGGCAGGCACCGATCTCATTTATATCTTTGAGCCAGCAAAGCGTAGGGATCCTTACACCGTTATCACGACAGGCTTTCAGTATGGTAGTACCCTCTTCAACGGAAACATCTACGCCGTTAATTTTAATATTAACCATTATATTACTGTTCCTTTCCTGAATTATTCTTTAATGATAGCGCCGAAGTTGCAGTTAGACATACAAGCACCGCACTTGATGCACTTTGCCTGATCTATAACATGAGCTTCCCTTACCTTGCCGGTGATAGCGTTTACAGGGCAGTTTCTTGCGCACTTCGTACAGCCCTTGCACTTGTCCGCAACTATCTTGTAGCTGAGAAGCTTGGAGCATACGCCTGCGGGACACTTCTTGTCCTTGATATGAGCGATATACTCGTCCTTGAAATAGCGAAGTGTGGAAAGTACAGGGTTAGGAGCAGTCTGACCGAGACCGCAGAGAGAGTTGTTCTTGATGTAGTAGCACAGCTTCTCCATCTTGTCGAGGTCTTCCATTGTTGCTTCGCCGCTGGTGATCTTTTCAAGCATTTCATAAAGACGCTTTGTACCGACACGGCAGGGAGTACATTTACCGCAGGACTCATCAACGGTGAATTCAAGGAAGAACTTGGCGATATCGACCATACAGTTGTCTTCGTCCATAACGATAAGTCCGCCTGAGCCCATCATGGAGCCGATAGCGATAAGGTTATCGTAGTCGATCGGAACATCGAGGTTCTCCGCGGGAATGCAGCCGCCGGAAGGTCCGCCGGTCTGTGCAGCCTTGAACTTCTTGCCGTTCGGGATACCGCCGCCGATCTCGAATACGATCTCACGCAGAGTTGTACCCATAGGTATTTCAACAAGTCCGGTGTTATGTATCTTACCGCCGAGCGCGAATACCTTTGTACCCTTGGATTTCTCGGTTCCCATGGAAGCGAACCATTCTGCGCCCTTGAGGATTATCTGAGGAACGTTTGCATAAGTCTCAACGTTGTTGTTTACTGTAGGCTTGCCGAAGATACCCTTTTCTGCCGGGAACGGAGGACGGGGCTTAGGCTCACCTCTGTTGCCTTCGATAGATGTGATGAGCGCTGTTTCCTCACCGCAGACGAAAGCGCCCGCACCGAGACGAACGTCAAGATCGAACTCAAAATCGCTGCCGAACAGCTTCTTGCGGAGGAATCCTCTCTCACGAGCCTGCTCGATAGCTACCTGGAGTCTGTGAACAGCGATAGGATACTCGGCTCTTACATAAACGAAGCCCTTGGTAGCGCCGATAGCGTAGCCTGCGATAGCCATAGCTTCGATGATAGCGTGGGGATCGCCTTCGAGAACGGAACGATCCATGAATGCGCCCGGGTCACCCTCGTCGGCGTTGCAGCATACATACTTCTGATCCGCAACGGGAACGATAGTGCGAGCCATCTGCCATTTTCTTCCGGTGGGGAATCCGCCGCCGCCGCGTCCGCGCAGACCGGAATCGCTGATCACCTTGATAACGTCCTCGGGAGTCATCTCTGTAACGACTTTTTCAAGTGCCTTATATCCGTCTTTTTCGATGTAATCATCTATATTCTCGGGATTTATGACACCGCAGTTGCGCAGAGCAACACGGTGCTGCTTCTTATAGAAAGCGGTCTGGTTATACGCGATGATCCCGTCGGGAGTCTTTGTTTCCTCATAAACGTATTCTTCTACGATTCGATCATTGATGAGGTGTTCCTCAACAATTTTCTCGATGTGCTCTTCACTCATCATAGAATAGAATGTTCCCTCGGGGTAAACTATCATAATGGGTCCGAGAGCGCAGAGACCGAAGCAGCCTGTTCTGACTACTTTAACATGATCGGCAATACCTTTTGCTTTGATTACCTCTTCAAGCTTGTCGGCAATCTTCATACTTCCGGAAGAGGTACAGCCTGTACCGCCGCAAATTAAAACCTTACGATCCATATTTGAATTTTCCTTTCAATTTATTGACAGTAACTGATTTTGCGTTCAATCCGCATATTTATCAAGAATGCCTTTGAGCTGATCGTTTGTCAGCTTTCCGTAAACATCGTCATTTACGGTCATAACAGGCGCAAGTCCGCAGGCGCCTATGCAGCGGCAAGCGTCAAGCGAGAATTTACCGTCTGCGGTGCACTGACCTTCCTCGATCCCGAGGATCTCCTTGAGTTTGTTGAATACGTCGCCGGAACCTTTAACGTAGCAAGCGGTACCGAGACATACGGAGATGCGGTATTTTCCTTTCGGATAAAGCGAGAACTGAGCGTAGAATGTGGAAACGCCGTAAACTTTCTCCATGGGAATACCTGTTTCCTCGGAAATAATGCTCTGCACTTCTATCGGCAGATAACCGTATATTTCCTGCGCTTTCTGAAGGATAGGCATGAGCGCGCCAGCCTGACCCTTGTGCTCGTTAATCATACTGCGCAGCGCCTTTTCCTGCTCGGCAGTACCATTAAAAGCAACTTTTACTTTTTGTGTGGAACTCATTTATAGAACCTCCTTTTATTGGATCGCCGCACAGCGTCCTTGCATTATGTGAAAAATATAACACATATACACATACTGATTATAGCACAAAACTCATAAAAAAGCTACTGATTTTATTTTACAATTTTTTATATCAA
>JAGAWN010000150.1 GCA_017941355.1 Ruminiclostridium sp.
GCTGTCTTACTGCTTGTTATCCTCCACCCACTTCGCCGCCATCAGCGGAGAAACGATAACATCCACTTCGCCCTTGCCGGAATCGAACATTACCTCGCCGGGAGCGGTGCTGTTACCGCCGAGAATATCGTTGGTGTACTGCGTGCGGTAGGTGATGTGGCAGAACAGGAACTCCGGCGGGATCATCTTAGCCGCCTGTATTTCCTCCAGCCAGCGGATAGGCGACATTCCGCCTATGCTTACGTTTGTTATCAGCCAGCCGTCAGATGCAGCGGCATCGTTCGCGCACAGGTACAGCGAGAATCTGAAAGTCTTTTCGCTGTCCTCGGTAAGAACCTCAACCTCGAAATCTTTCAGGCAGAAGCTGTTGAGCGCACGGCTCTCAAATCCGCAGATCGGGCAGCAGCCGCCGTAGCCGAACAGCTTGCCGTTGATATCTTTAGCAAAGTAGTTGCGGTAATTTCTGCTTTCCGAATACTGCGCGATCTCGTGGTTCTGCTTGCAAAGATACGAGAATTCATCTCTCGTTATGACAGGCATGGGCTTCAGATAGTACGGGATCTGATCCGGTATCACCTTGTTCGGCTCTGCCGCGGAGAGGTAGTGCTTACTGAGGAGCTGCTCGTTCTTTCCCGTGATGATGAACTCTGCGACATCAGCGAACTCCGGTTTGGTGTAGTCCGCACGCAGAGCGACATACTTCTTCGCCTGATCCCGCATTTCGGGAGTGATCTCCTCACCGATCTCCACGATCTTCACGATCTTGTCGTTATCGCCGACGACCGCAACTCTGTCCGTGTGCAGGTCACAGATGTAGATCATGGCTGCACGCTGATTTATAACATCAGAAGAAAGTTCGGGACTCTCGAACATCTTTGTAAGAAGCGCCGGGTCAAGCGAATAGCGGCTCTTTGTATGCGCGAAATCGAAAGTCTTGCCGTCAAGCATACCGCACTTGATAAGCGTTCCGAGATCTCCGATAAGTTCGAGCATATCCGCGTTGGTGATGTTCGGCGGGATCATGAACTGCTTGTTGTATGCGCAGAAGCGGTAGCGCTTGTTGATATCGAGCTGGAGCGTGACTTTTCCGCCCTGTTCCTTTATCTCTTTCAGGAACGTCATCGTATCCTTGCCCTGTGTGAAAGAGTTGATGAGCATGGAAACGACTTCGTTGTAGTTCTGGTGGGTATCGAAGCGGTGCTGTCTCTTCTGGATAGCTTTCATCGCGTTATCAATGTTCTTGATCTCCATTTTGGAGACTTCGTAACGCTGCTGCTCTTCACCGTGGGAAATGTAGAACTGATAGTATTTCATTACTATCTTGTAATCCTCACGGTATATCTCATCGTACATTGCAAGCAGCTTTTCAAGCTCATCATCGTTGTGTACGATGTTATCTTTCAGGAACTCGCCCGCTACCTTCTCCGCAACGGAGGTGAAGCCGGCATACAGATTGTTGTCCGAGCGGTTCGGGGTGACCTTTGAGTCAACGTAGAACGTCTTGCCGTTATGCAGGAACTCATACAGATAAACTCTGCCGGTGGCGGAACTGTCCTCGTTCTCCCACTCATAACCGACGTAGATGATGCGGTCGTCAACGTCCGACAGCTTTTCGCGCATATCCAGCAGCGCCTGCTTGATGTACTGATCGTAAGCGGTGCCGTTGGCGTGTTCAAGCTGCGGGATATGCTCAGCGCTGCTGAGGAATCCGCGCTTTTTCAGCTCATCGTAACCGGTAGCGGTCTGTTCACCCGGATAAATGAGGGAGATGCTGTTTTGGAAAGGCGAACTGATAGCTTTGCCGAACTTGCTGGTCTTGATGAAGTTCTTGAAGAACTCGAAAGCGTAGGATTTCGGGTACATGAAGAAGAAGCCTTTCTTCTCCTGCACCGGCTGCATACTCAGCACAAAATACTGCTTATACGCCTCGATCATGTCGAGAAGATCCTTCTGCATATGCTGGGTGACTTCTTTCTCGCTGTCGTGGCGGATACCGGTTCTGTGAGGAGTTATATACTTGTTCGGAACGCTTATGAAAAACGCGGAAAGATGCTCGTTTATGAACGCCTCATTGTTCTCCTTGTACAGACCGGTAAGCTCGTATGTTGAGAAGTAGTTGTACTTCTGCACAAGAAGCTTTACGATCTCCGCACGCTTGCCTGCGGCAACTGCGTAAGGTACAAGGTACGAATAGCCCTCCGACTCATAGCACAGGAAGTCGATGATGCTCTTTCCGTTCTGTAAGAAGCGGATAGTCGGGTTATCGTCGCCCTCCTTCTTGTACTGCATGATCTTATAGACCGTTTTCATCTGACCGTCAACCATAACGGCAATATTGAATGTACGGTCATCGGATTCAACCAGCTTGCGCGCATCGCGGATATCGAGAACTTTCTTTCTGTTGAACGCAAAGCACAACTCCATGAGGTTCATGTAGTCGCCCTTTTTGTCGGTAAGGGTAAGGAAGTTATCCATTATGTTGTGGAACTCTTCGCCTCTTACCTTAAAGACGATCTCCGTGCCGACGAACTGCGAGCCGAACAGGTCAAGCTCCATGATCTTCAGATTTC
Source organism: Ruminiclostridium sp. (assembly GCA_017941355.1). Taxonomy (GTDB): domain Bacteria; phylum Bacillota; class Clostridia; order Oscillospirales; family Ruminococcaceae; genus Ruminiclostridium_E. The sequence goes on from JAGAWN010000150.1 coordinate 2,571, forward strand.
CGTTGTCGTTCTTGATCTTGAAGCTGAAATTGTTGGATTTGAGAGACAGCCACTCAACATTTAAGAAAACGCTCTTCGCGCCGACGCCGAACCGGCCTTCACGGGTCTTGGACTCGTCTATCTCGCCTCGTCCGAAGCTGAGGTAGTAGAGTATCTGCTCCATAGAGAAGCCGACTTCGTTGTACGCGAGGCTTACCTGGTGCTGCTTGGTGCTGAAATTCATCATCACCTTTACGTCCTTTGTCTCATAGGAGCAGCCGAACGTATTCTGCAGCAGTTCGCGCAATATGCTCTCTTTCGGGTAGTCGTTTATGCTGAGCAGAGTGTTGAATACCGTTCTGCCCTGGAACGCCTCGTTGAAGTAGTCTTTCAGCGGTTCACTGTCGGAAGTTCCGGTAAACAGGGCGTTCTGTACCTTTTTGAGAGCAGCATCACGCGCTTCGATATCACCCTCGCCGTGAGCGACATAGAAGTCACCGATGTACTTTTTGAGCTCGGCGGCTATCCGCTCGCGCTCCTTGGTATCTTCGTATGCCATTTTCAGATCACCCCTTCGTTATATGCTTTTATGAATTCGGCATACGAACCGCCGATGCCGAGTGTTTTGTGCCAGTATATCCATATATTATAAAGTACGGCAGGTTTGAGCGTATCGGGTATCTGCATGATCGCGTCCTTGATATACACGAACTCGTTCTTCCCGCTTACCGCCTTTTTCAGCTCGTCACGCGCATTTTTGAGTCCGAGGTTGAACGGGTTGCCGTCAAGATAGCCGGCGAACTCCTTGAACTCCTTTGTCTGCGCGGTGCCGCGCGGAACCGCCTTGATAGACATATCCTTGTCGAAATACGCGTAGCCGGAGCGTATCATTCTCACGGTCTGGAGGATCTTGCCTTTCAGAGCTTCCTTGTCCAGATCCTTGTCCTCTACCATATCCGCGGCTCCGAGAGCGGAAGCAAGAGTTTTCAGCTTACGGCTCGCGTACTCGTGTGTTTTTGCGGCAGTGGTAAGCTGACGCGCCGCCGGAACGTTGTAGTCCTGTCTGAACTTCGAGATTATATCGAAGCTGGAGCCTACCGCGCCGGTGTAGTCCGCAACGTACTTGATATCGGCTATTATGTCAACCAGTATGTCCTCGATGCCCTCGACCGAGAACAGTATATTCTCGGAGGGAACATTCATGCGGAACGCCTTGTAGAGATTGCCCGCGAGAGCCTTGCCGAGAACACGGCTGTCAAACAGCTTGTTGTCGTCCATGAAGATTATGAACTCGGGCTGTGTGCCGGAGGGGGACACGCCCCTGCGCTTGTATCGCTGCTGCAGCTCAACGGGGCTGTCAGGCAGCTCATAATTGATTATATGCGTGATCGGGCTGTAAATACCGATGCTCTCGCTGAGTTTATCAACAGTGAGTACCACCTTGACGCGGCGGGACGGCACTGTTTCGTACCACTGCTTCATGCGGCGGACATCAAATGACGCTTTTTCAAGGAACAGTATGCTGCCCGTCTTGTCGTAGTAGATCGACGTGAGTATCTTTTCTATATAGTCTATGGTAGCTTCTGACTTGAAATATACGATAGCGGTCTTATCATCGGAGTTCATTATGCCGTCGATGACTTCAAGGAACTTCGCAAGCTTCTTGTCCTTGTTCTTGAGAGTCTCGGCATCGGAGCGGGTGAAAGAAGGTTTCTGGTAGATGCTGCGCTCCGGAAGATTATACTCCTCGAAAACATTTCCGCCGTGGGAGTAGCGTCCGCCCTGATCCTCGATATGAAGAGTCTGCGGGATATCCGCTTCCGGGAAAGCATAGCGCTCTATGCGCAGGTGACTGTCTCCGTCCTCCTCTTTCGGATAATTGACCAGCGGGGAGTCCATTGTGAACTTCATCATATTCTCGTCCAGCACGAGACTGTCAACAGCAGCGGCCTTGGCGCTGTCGCTCATAAGTGCCTTTACGATGTCCTTTATTCCGTCGGGAGCTGTGGTGTACTCGGACGGGTAGGGCGCGAATATAAGCAGACGGTTTGTTTTCATGCCGAAATTCTCGGTGTAAAGCGACGGTATCATTCCGTCAACCGCACCGGCACCGTCGATTATAACAAGATCCCAGAGAATACCGCTTTTGCGGATAGGGTCAAATGCCGAACCCTCACCCTCCGCCAGCACCTTTTCGTCAAGGAGCATTAGGTTGGAGGTTTCCGCACTGAAAAATGTCACCGCGTCATGTGCGGCATTGACAAACTTGAAATCAAGACCAACGCCTTTGAGAAGATTCAGATACCAGCTTTCCTTACAGCCGTCGGGGCATATTATAAGTATGTTGGGTTCTTCTTTTTTATTGGCTGCATCAAGGATACAGAGCTGTGCTTTATCGGCTTTACCCTCGCCGTAACCGCTCATATCTATGCAGTAACCGAATTTGTCGAGTTTTTCGGGAATACTGAAATAAAAGGGATTGTGTTCGAGATTACCGGACGTAATCCATTTCAGATCATTCGCGTTCATGCTACCACCCTTTCAACGCCGCAGCGGCGCAAAATGCAATTATAATGTCTCAAAATACATTATACCTCTTTTTAAATAGTAATGCAACTGTTTTTTGCTCCCATAAATAAAAAACCACGATTTGAACAATTTTCGCAGTGTATTTTTGTTCAAGAAATCACAAACTACACCAATCCGTAGTTTCTTTTGTTGCATTTTACCATATACAGAGTATCACATCGAGAAAGTGTAACCGGATTGTAATATCCTTACTCCTGTGCCAGAGCGTCTGCGTATCTGTACATTATCCCGCAGAGATCGTCAACGCCCCGCCCGTGCAAAAGGGACAACACCTTGGACTTGTGACCACGGAGACAGGCGGCGAAGCCATCGGAAACGCGAAAATAACAGCCGCAGAGAGTGCTCCGCGGCCGGACTTCGGGCGATGTATAGATTACCTGCTGAAAGCGTTCGCGGCGGTCTGACGAATATGTACTTGACAAAACGGAAACCATGTGCTATAATACAATCAGAGGAAACTCTATCGCAATGATGGTCCATTATGTGAACCAACCAAAAATGAACGGCGCGGGGTGCCTCCCGCGCCGTTCGTTTGCCAGCTTACTTTTTGTCGAGCCATTTGCAGATGTAATATGTTATCACGCCTGCTATCGTCGATGTGAGTATCGCAATAATGAAATCCATAATGTTCACCTCCCTCCCGACGGAAGAAGCCGACGGCAATATTATACACCATTTGTTGTTTTTTGTCAAATGGTTTGACAAAACGGGAACCATGTGCTATAATACGATCAGAGGAAACTCTATCGCAATGATGATCCATTATGTGAACTAACCAAAAATGAACGGCGCGGGGTGCATCCCGCGCCGTTCGTTCATGCAGAAAACCGCCTTCCGGGAATATCCCGAAGGGCGGTCTGTTATTTTACATCGCTTTCAGCGCGTTTATCGACTCCTCGATCTTCGCCATTTTCTCCTGCGCCTTTGCGAGCTTAGCACGCTCGTTCTCGATCTGCTGCGCGGGAGCCTTCGCGAGGAATCCCTCGTTGTTCAGCTTTCCGTTTAAGAAGTTCAGGTCTTTCTCCACCGCCTTCTTCTCCTTTTCAAGCCTTGCAAGCTCCTTCTCCGTGTCAACAAGCTCGCCGAGCGGCATGAATATGCGGGCTGCCGAAGTAACGGCATTCGCCATGCCGGAGGTATCAGCCACCTTGTCTGTGATCTCAACGTTCGCGGCACCCGCAAGCTTCTCGAAGAACACGGCGCAGGAGCCGAACAGCTCCTTCTCCTCTGTCTCGATGTGCATTGTCACCTTTTTGGACGGCGGAACGTTAAGCTCCGTGCGCTTGCCGCGGACTGCCTTTACAGCGTCGATGACCTTTGTGAAGTCCGCTTCTTCCGCCGCGAAGTCAAGTGCCGGATCATACTTGCTCCACTCGGATATCATGATGCTCTCCGCTTCTCCGGCAACAGGCATGGACTGCCAGATCTCCTCGGTTATGAACGGCATGAACGGGTGCAGCAGCTTCAGTATGTCGCGCATCACGTAAACAAGCACGTTCTGCGCCGCTCTCGCGGTATCGCCGCCCTGCGCGATACGCGGCTTTGTAAGCTCGATGTACCAGTCGCAGTAGGTGTCCCAGATAAAGTCGTAGAGTTTGCCGAGAGCGATACCGAGCTCGAAGCTCTCGATGTTGTCGGTGACTTCCTTAATGAGCCTGTTGCAGCGCGAAAGCACCCACTTGTCCTCTATCGGCAAGGTGTCGGACGGCGGCAGCACAGCCTTTTCCATGTCGTCCGGCAGGTTCATCAGAATGTAGCGGGAAGCGTTCCAAAGCTTGTTTGCAAAGTTGCGGGCAGCAGTCACCTTGCCGACAGTCCAGCGCATATCGTTTCCGGGACTGTTTCCGGTGACAAGGGCGAATCTGAGCGCGTCCGCGCCGTACTGGTCTATGATCTCCAGCGGGTCAACGCCGTTGCCGAGGGACTTCGACATCTTGCGTCCCAGCTCATCGCGCACAAGTCCGTGGATAAGGACGTGCTCAAACGGCTTCTGACCCGTGTGTTCGAGAGCCGAGAATATCATTCTCGATACCCAGAACGAGATTATGTCGTAGCCTGTAACGAGCGTGTTTGTGGGATAGAAATATTTGAAGTCCTCGGTCTCGTGAGGCCAGCCGAGTGTGGAGAACGGCCAGAGCGCGGAGCTGAACCATGTGTCAAGAGTGTCCTCGTCCTGCTTCATGGGCTTTCCGCACTTCGGGCAGACGGTAACGGGAGTCTCGCTTATGACCTCGTTGCCGCAGTCCTCACCGGTGCAGTAGTAAGCGGGGATACGGTGACCCCACCACAGCTGACGGGAGATGCACCAGTCGCGGATATTCTCCATCCAGCGCAGGTAGGTGTTCTCGAAGTGCTTAGGAACATATTTCAGTTCGCCGCTCTTTACCACCTCGATAGCCGGCTCAGCAAGCGGTTTCATCTTAACGAACCACTGCTTTGAGCAGCGCGGCTCTACTACGGTATGGCAGCGCTGACAGGTTCCCACATTGTGAACATGGGTCTCGACTTTAACGAGAAGTCCCTGAGCTTCGAGGTCAGCCACCATTGCCTTGCGCGCCTCATATCTGTCCATTCCCGCGTACTTGCCGCCGTACTCCTTGTTGATAGTGGCATCGTCGTTCATTATGTTGATGATCGGCAGGTCATGGCGAAGTCCCACTTCATAGTCGTTCGGGTCGTGAGCGGGAGTGATCTTTACCACGCCTGTACCGAAGTCCATTTCAACGTACTCGTCCGCGATGACGGGTATCTCCCTGTCGGTGAGCGGGAGCTTCACGAACTTGCCGACAATGCCCTTGTAGCGCTCATCGTCCGGGTGAACGGCGACAGCAGTATCACCGAGCAGCGTTTCCGGACGCGTTGTAGCTATCTGCACGAAGCCGCTTCCGTCGGTGAGGGGGTAGTTGATGTGCCAGAAGTGACCCTCCTGCTCCTCATACTCGCACTCGATATCGGAGATAGAGGTCTTGCAGTTCGGGCACCAGTTTATGATGCGCTCGCCGTGGTAGATAAGACCCTTCTTGTAGTAGTCGATGAATACCTTCTGTACCGCCTCGGAGCAGCCGTCGTCAAGGGTGAAGCGCTCACGCTCCCAGTCGCAGGACGAGCCGAGCTTTTTGAGCTGGTTCTGTATCTTGCCGCCGTACTCGTGAGTCCAGTCCCACGCGCGTTCGAGGAATCCGTCACGTCCGATGTCGTCCTTGGTAACTCCCTCCTCCTTCATCTTCGCAACTACCTTTGCCTCGGTAGCGATAGAAGCATGGTCGGTGCCGGGGAGCCAGAGCGCGGAATAACCCTGCATACGCTTTGTACGTATCAGGATATCCTGCAGGGTCTCGTCAAGCGCGTGACCCATGTGTAGCTGTCCGGTAACGTTCGGGGGCGGGATAACGATAGTGTAGGGCTTTTTCTTCGGGTCGCGCTCGGCGTGGAAGTACTTCTTTTCCTCCCAGTTCCTGTAGATGCGCTCCTCGAAGTCTTTCGGGGAGTAGGTTTTTGCGAGTTCTTTCTTCATTTTCTGTTTCCTTTCTTAGGCTAGTGGTAAAACGATATGTCATTTAATAAAAGTCTATACTTACACGCTGATGCGTGACAGGGTTTCATTTTTGAAATACAGTCACTTTGCAGTACTAAATATTTCGTCTGAACTATATACAATTTTCCCGCCTTTTGTAATTCGTATAGGGTGATTTCCCTCTTTAGTGTTTGCACCGACCTTCCATGTCCATATAACATTTCCGCTATTGTCAGATTTTGCTACTCCGAGACCTTTGGCTTCACTCCATTTTGTTGAATACTGTACAGCACAAACATATTCGGTGTTAGGCTCGCCCTTTATTTTTAAAGTAGCATAGTCATTGTTATGTACCAAGCCGGGCTTAGAAATAATTTCAATACCTGACGTGTTTTGGGTTGATGTCTTTGTTTTACATTTTAGTATATCGCTTTTTTCGCTTGATATGGTTTTTCCGTTGATAATACCTTTTGCTATAACACAAAAATAGTAAGTTGTGTTTTCTTTAAGATTTTTAATGTTTAATGAGGTTTTATCTGTTGCTCCATATTTTGAATATGAGCCGCTTTTTTTAGTAGAGAAATAAACATAATATTTAGAAGCACTTTTTACTGAGTTCCATTTTAATGTAATAGCAGTTGTACTTTTAGCTGTAGCTGTGATACTTGTTGGAGCGGAAAGTTTGGCTGTTTCTGCAAATGCAGAAATTGTAAAATTTGAAAAAGCTATAAAAATAGTTAATAACATTGAAATCGTTTTTTTCATTACTGATAATATCCTTTCTAATTAATTTTTGATTTTTCATACAGCTCCTCGCTCGGGTCAACAAGTATCGTCCTGTTATTCACGAATATCACCATTCCCGGCTTTGCGCCGCCCGGCTTCTTCACATACCGCGCAAACGTATAGTCCACGGGTATCTTTGTGCCGCTCCGACCCTTTGAGCAGGTCGCCGCGAGCTGCGCCGCCTCGACAATGGTGCTGTCGGGGATATCGCTGCCCTCGGCGCGGATAATTATGTGGGAGCCGGGGATATTCTGCGTATGGAGCCACATATCTTCGGGGCGGGCGGTTTTGAGCGTGAGCCTGTCGTTTTGCAGGTTGTTGCGCCCGACGAGTATCTCAAACCCGTCCGACGACCGGAATCTCAGCGGCGGCGCGGCTTTGGGAGCCTTCGCGCTGCGCTCGGTCTTTGCGGAGCGGATATAGCCCGTGCTTATGAGCTCCTGCTTTATCTCGTATATGGCGGATTCGCTTCCGGCGCCGCTTCCCACTCTCGAAGCCGCGTCAAACACGCTGTCGATGTAGGAAAGCTCCTTTTCGCCCTGCGCTATGAGTTTTGTGAGCATCTTCTCCGCGGTATCGAGTTTCTTGTATTCGGTGTACAGCTTCTGGGCGTTCTGCGCCGGAGTCAGCCGCACGTCCAGCTTTATGGTGATCTCGCCGCCGTTGATGTAGTCCTCGGCGGTGAGTTCCGTCATGCCCTTTTCCACGCGGTACAGGTTGGCGCTGAGGATATCCCCCATGAGCCGGAAACGCTCCTTTTCCGCGCAGTCCCTGAGCTCCTGCTTCTGCACCTCCACCTTGCGCGAAATTCGCTCGTAGATGTTCATTATGGTTTTGAGCAGGTCGCCGGAGCGCTGCTTCACCCGGTCTGCGACAGCGCGCTCACCGAAGAAGCGGTCAATAAGCTCCGAGGGGCTTGCGAAACGGGTCTCCACCATTTCCGCGCCGTACTGCTCCACGGGCACGAAGCAGAAGTCCTTCGGCTTGCCGGACTTGTCGCAGACCATTGTGCAGCCGTCATAGCGCGTGATATGCTCACGGCTCTTTTTCAGGAAGAACACGAGTTTTTCGAGCCTGTCCGGGTCGAGGTCGCTGACGAGAGCATCAACGTCCCGCGCCGCGCTGTAAGCGCACTCTCTTGCGAATATCGGGGAAATGCCCTCGAAGATACCCATGAGCGCTTTCGCAAGCCGTCCCCCGGACTGCGCGAGGAGGTCTCCAAGCTGCGAAAGGTCGCAGTCGAGCAGGTTCAGGCGCTCCTCGCGGGGCGGGAGCTCATACACGATGTTCGGGAGTATCCGCCTAACCGATGAAATGTCATCGGTGACGCGCTTGATGCTGTCGATGACGCGCCAGACACCCTCCTTCTTCGTGAGCAGGATAATGTTGCTGTATTTCCCCATTATCTCTGCGGCAATGCGGTTCTCGCAAATATCGCCGATCTCGTTGGTACATTCAAAATCAAAGTTTATGATACGTTCAAGCCCGTCCTGTGAGATGCCGGTGAGCCGCCCGCCGCCCAGCGCCTTGCGCATGAGCATACAGAACATGGGCGGCTGCTGCGGGTTTTCGGGAGCCTGCGAGGTGAGGCAGACCCGTGCCGACATACTCTCCGCGGACAGCAGTGTCTTTTCCGCGCCGCCGAATGTGCGCAGAGTTATTATGATCTCGTCGCGTGAGGGCTGGTGTATCTTGTCCACCCTCGCGCCGACAAGCTTTCTGTCAAGCATTTCCTGCACCGCGCAGTGCAGGAACGCGCCGTCAAGTGACAATATGCCACCGCCTTTCGCCCTGAGTTTCGGATCTTCAGATGTACTTGCATATCTCCGCGTTTGCTTCCGGCTCGAAGATATCCGCTTCCGGGAAGTGCGCGGCAAGCTTTTGTTTCAGCGTACCGACGATGATATTCTCGGTGGCGTAATGCCCCGCGTCTATGACGGTAACTCCGGCATTGCGCGCATCTACGAAGCCGTGGTGCTTCACATCACCGGTGATTATAGCGTCGATACCCATTTTGATGCAGTTATAGACTTCATCGTTGCCTGCGCCGGAGCTTACGGCAACGCTCTTGATGCTCTTTCCGCCGTCGCAGTATTTTACTCCCTGACAACCGAAAGTATTCTTAGCCTTTTCGGCAAGTCCGTCTGCGCTTATCTCGAAATCGAGGTAAGCGATACGCCCATAGCCTATGTTCTTATCGGGGTGGATAAGGTGCAGGACGGGGGCGTTCTTGGGGTCGCCGAATCCCATCATATCGTACATGATATCGCTTATACCGCCGCGCACCATATCTACGTTGGTATGTGCGCAGATAGCTGCGATATCGGCTTTGACGAGTCTGAACACGGGATTGTTCTCATCGAGGCGTTTGAGCGGGTGGAAAATGACGGGGTGGTGGGAGACTATGAGCTGTGCGCCGACGTGTTCGCACTCATCTACAACATCGTTGGTGATATCGAGACACACCGCGATACGGTAAACATCTTTGTCTCTGCTCCCGACGAGAAGACCCGAATTGTCGAAGTCGTCCTGCAGTCTGAACGGGGCGTATGTGTTGAGATAATCGTAAACTTCTCCTACTGTCATGGCAATTCCTTTCTTATCAGGAGCAGCGAGGGGTCGCTGTTCGCAAGTTTGGTGAGCTGGCTGTTGACCTTTTGGATATAACGCGGGTCGGCGCATTTTCCGAAATACGCGAAGCTGTCGTCGATATCTGCTTTCACTCCGGTGAACCGCACCAGCATGACGGTGTAAGCCTTGCCGTTGACCGCTGCGCCTTTTTCCCGCAATATCTCAAATCCGTTCGCATACAGATACCGCCGGAGCAGTTCCGCCTTTGTCATGGGCTGGAGGATAAAGCGGGTATCGGGCGTCACAAAGGTGCAGCCGCTTATGATCTGCGCTATGAGTTCGCCGCCCATACCTGCGATGATGACATCATCACAGGGCGGGACGTTTTGCAGACCGTCGGACTGCAAGAGGGTGATTCTGTCAGCGAAGCCGTATTTTTCGACATTTGCGCGTGCTGCGTTAAGCGGATTTTCGTTGACATCGGACGCTATGACGGACACTGCGCCCTGCTCACAGAGGAAGCAGGGCAGGAGTGCGTGGTCGGTGCCTACGTCGCAGATACGCTTATCGGTACGCACGAAAGAGGCGGCTGCGGCGAGCCGTTCATCGAGCTTTATCACTTACGCGAGAGCCTTATTGAGGTTAGCCACAAGTTCGTCACAGTCAGCGCCGTGAACCATGCAGGCTTCTTCTATTGACTCGCCGATAGAAGCGGGGCAGCCGAGACAGTGCATACCTATCTCGAAGAAGTAGGGAGCGGCCGCTTCCGCGTTTTCCTGTAAGATCTCTCCTATAAGTGTGTCCTTTGTTACTACCATTGTTTTGTACCTCCGTTTTTGGATTTTTTGATATAATCAATATATTATACCATTATTTATAGAATTAGTCAATGATTTTATAAAAATAACAGAAAATATTGAATCTGCGGAAGATCCGACGGCGTTCCGGAAGCACAGAACGCAGATGCTTTGTCGGAAAATGTCGGCAAGTTTTCGTCAAAAAGGCTTGAAATATGTCATTTTGTATGTTATAATGCAATTACCACAAATCAAGTATTATTCAAAAAAAGAAAGGTTGTTTTTGTTTTTTCTTGTGATGCCCGGAAACGGACAGCACACTCCTATTAATTGTAACTGTTATTTGATTTTATTTCATTTGCAGTGTGTTTTGGGAAATGATTTAAAAATATCCAGAAACGAATACGGTAAAAATGCCGCAGGTTTCTGGATATAGGTACGGTTATTTCCCTTGTGTGAACACGTACAATCTTTCGGAATAATATCTTGATTTGTGGTGATTTCTTGATATTGACGGCATTTTTCGGTGTATGACTTCGGTCATACACCTTTTTTGATCGCCGGAAAACGGCAACTGATTCGCATCGTTGTGCAACCTGCATAAATTCGCACCTTGTATTTCTACATTCGTACTCGTTTATTCACAAAAAAACTATAGATTTTTTTTAAAAAATAGTGTATAATAATATCTAACGGTTGAAAAAAGCCAACACAATGACGGTTTTCAGCGTTTAAGTAAATCATGCCGTGCCTACGGTAAAAATAAAATCAGGGGGTTACATAATGAAAACCTATAAATGCAAAAATATCCGTAATATCGCACTTGCAGGTCACGGAGGAAGCGGAAAGACATCTCTCACGGAAGCTATCCTCTATGTAAGCGGCGGAATAGACAGAATGGGTAAGATCGCCGACGGAAATACCGTAAGCGACTATGACCCCGATGAAATAAAGAGAAAAGTCTCCCTCAACACCACCATTTCCTACGCGGAATGGAAAGACGTAAAGCTCAACATCGTAGATACTCCCGGTCAGTTCGACTTCATCGGCGGTATGTATGAAGGTATCAGAGCCGCAGAAACAGTCGTTATCACCGTTCCCGCAAAGGACGGCGTCCAGGTCGGAACAATAAAGGCTTACCGCGAAGCAAAGCGTCTCGGCAAGGCTACAATGTTCGTTGTCACCAAGACCGATGAGGAAAACTCCAGCTTCTACCGCGTGCTTGAGGAACTCAAAACAAGCTTCGGACCCTCGGTATGCCCGATAATCGTACCTTTCGACAAGCCCGGCAAGGTAGAAAGCTATATCAACCTCTTCGAGATGAAAGCCTACAAATACACAAACGGCAAGGCTGAGGAAGTTGAAATGCCCGCTTCCGAGAACCGTATCAAGGGTCTGCGCGCCGCAATGGCGGAGGCTATCGCAGAGACAGACGAAGAACTGATGATGAAGTTCTTCGAGAGCGAGGGTGAGGACTTCACCGAAGCCGAGATCACAAAGGGTCTGCACGACGGCGTTGACCAGGGTATCATCACACCGGTGGTATGCTGCGCTGCCGAAAAGCTGGAAAGCATCGACAAAATGCTGGATACCATGATATATATGCTCCCGTCGCCCGACGAGAGAAAAGACGAGATCATCGACTACGATGAGAGTATGCCTCTTGCGGCGTTCGTGTTCAAGACGCTCGCCGACCCGTTCGTAGGAAAGCTGAGTTTCGTCAAGATAGTTGCAGGCGTTCTCACCGCAAAGGTTGACATGGTGAACTCCCGCACCGGCGAGAGCGAGAAATTCGGCAAGATGCTCGCACTTCGCGGCAAGAAGCAGGAAGAGATGATCGAGGCTTACGCGGGCGATATCGTAGCGCTCACAAAGCTGAACGCGAACACAAGCGACACGCTCTGCGATTCCTCCAACATCATATCCCTCGCACCTATCGAGTTCCCGGTTCCGTGCTTCTTCAAGGCAGTCTCCGCGAAGGACAAGAACGACGAGGGCAAGATCTCCAGCGGTATCAAGCGTCTGCTTGAAGAAGACCACACCCTCAGCTATGTTCATAATCACGAAACACATCAGCGTATCCTCGGCGGTCTCGGTGAGCAGCATATAGATTCCGCTGTGGCTAAACTCAAGAACAAGTTCGGCGTTGACGTACTGCTCAGCGATCCGATCATCGCATACAGAGAAGCTATCCGCAAGAAAGTCTCCGTAGAGGGCAAGCACAAGAAGCAGTCCGGCGGTCACGGTCAGTACGGTCATGTAAAGATCGAGTTCGAGCCGCATGACGGCGATGAGCTGATCTTCGAGGAGCGCGTATTCGGCGGAAGCGTGCCGAAGAACTTCTTCCCGGCGGTAGAAAAGGGCTTGCAGGAGAGCATAGTTCACGGCGTTCTCGCGGGATATCCGGTAGTACGCCTGAAAGCAACACTGTTCGACGGTTCGTATCACCCGGTTGACAGCTCGGAGCAGGCATTCAAAATGGCGGCTCACATCGCGTACAAGAACGGTCTCGCACAGGCTTCGCCCTGCCTGCTTGAACCTATCGAGCTTATGAAGTTCACCGTTCCGGACGACAACACAGGCGACGTTATGGGCATCGTCAACAAGCGCAGAGGTGCAGTCCTCGGTATGAACCCCGTCGGCGACGGCATGACCGAGGTTGACGCAGAGCTTCCTATGGCTGAGACAGGCGATCTCGCTACCGTTATCCGTCAGATGACAAAGGGTATGGGCTGGTTCACTATGGAATTTGCACGCTACGAGCAGCTCCCCTCCAACCTCGAAGCCGATGTTATCGCAAATGCGCCTAAATTCAGCGAATATGAGGGATAATGCACAAAAAGCATCGTTTCGCCGCGCGGCGTTTGTGTTCATTTGCACAAAGATTTTCGCAAAAGTTTATGTACAATGACTATTGCCAAAAGTGCCGTCCGGTGATATAATATAAAACGATGAATGTGTTCATTCTCACTTTTGATTAATTTGCATCGTTTCATTTTTTTCATAACTTATCTCCTTTATTTTTTCGCCCCGTGTGTGTGGTTCGGCCACTGCATACGGGGAGTTTTTTTTGAAACTCGTTTTTGTCATTCAGTAAAGAAAAAATATGCTTTTTTGCAGGAAAAATTGGTGCTATTTTTCATAAACCTATTGATTTTTCGGCATTTCGGTGATATAATATAATAAGTATATATGCTTATTATATTACCGCAGCAGTGCAAATGTCTGCGGTATGGACAGGAGGAAATTCAACGATGAAAGATAATCTCACACAATTGCTTTTTGCGTTCGATTATGCGCTCGTTCCGCCCGGACATGGCGATGAAGCACTCAAGGCGCTGAAAAATTTTGTTGCAGCGGTAAAAAAGACTAATAAGGAACTGAGAGTTTCCGCTATCTCGTTCAACGCGGGTGAGGAGATAAAGATAGTCAATCAGCCGATAGACAAGGTGAAGCTGCCGAAGCTCGGAGCCGGCGCAAAGGCGGGCGGTGCCTGCTCTATGCTGGACAAGACCTCGAAGCTCATGGACGATATAGGTCAGAGACTGAGCAATACTCCCGAGGAAGAGCGCCCATCGCAGATAATACTGACGATATTGGTCTTCGGCAGAGATAACGCCAGCAAAAACTGCACATACGAGCGGCTCAGAGAAATGATCGCTCATCAGAGAGATGTGTATAAGTGGAAGTTCTATCTTATCACCGATTTCTCCATAAATATGGAAAAAATCGGTATAGCGGAAGACGATACAATTATGATAAAGCACACAGAGGGCGACTGGTTCAAGCGTCCATTTGAAGAGCTTTCAGAAAAGATAGTGGATCTTCTCAGCTGATTGGCTTACAAGTCGGCACTGTGCGAATAATAACGCACAGTGCCTTTTTAAAACCGCAGGCAGGAGGTGTGACAAAATGAATAAAAAGACTGCCGAGATCAAGGATAAACTCAGAAGCGCGGAATATTTCTTCGTCGGCGTATTTGCATTTGTTGTAATTGCGATCCTTATTCTCCTTATGGTATATCTGCCCTCTGTCACGACCCTGCTGAACGAACACGCCCAGTCGGAAGTACGGGCAGCTTCAATGGCAAACGCCTCAGCCGCCGAAACATGGTTCAACGGCAATATGACCTTTCTCACAAGCTTTGCCGGAGATTTCACGGATATCGACATAACCGATCACGACGCGGTAAGAGCGGTCTGTTCGCGGATCGCGGAAAACGGGAATTTCCGCCATGTCGGCTTCACAGGTCCGGACGGAATAACTATCAGCAGCTACGGCGGTACAGCCAACACCTCCAACCGCGGTTTTATCCGGCAGGGTCTTGAGGGCGGACAATCACTGTATGCCCACACAAACTGCGACTTTGACGGCAAGCTGTCTGATATGTACACCACTCCGGTACGCAATGCGAACGGTGATATCATCGGCGCTCTCACAGCTGATATCGTGCCGTTTACGTTCTCGGACATAAATCTGCTCGACGCGGGCGGGGACAAGAACTGCTTCTTCATCTTCGACGTTGACGGATATGTTGTTTACTGCTCCGAAAACAGCGCGGTGGGTCTCGGCGCAAGCGACAACCTGCTGAACGTCATAACCGACGAAAACGAGTCGAAAGACGTGGATTACCTGCTGAACAGCGTTTCCCGCGATGAACTCAAAACCCTGACCATAGGCGGGAGAACATACTTCGCGGCTTTCTCCGGTCTGACCGGAAAGGACTGGACATTCGCGGCGATCGTACCGACGGACAGCGTTTTCTCGTCCTACGGACTGATGATAGGCTTCACTATCGGACTCATCATTATGATGTCGATGCTTCTGCTTGTGGCGCTGACAGTTGTAACACTGCGTATAAACAAGATCAAAAAAGGCATCGACGGCGCGATAACCGAGGGACTTACCGCGCTTTACACCGACACTATTACCGGACATGACACGATCGAGCGTTTCCGAGAAAACTTTGCTGTGGCAATGAAAGATACCGCCACCGGTCACGCGCTGATGTCGCTGGATGTTGACAGATTCAAGGCAGTCAACGATATGTTCGGGTATGAGGGCGGAAACGATATTATCCGCCGTTTGTCCGACATTATAAAGCGCGATATCGGAAAGAACGACTTTTTCGCCCGCAGTACCGGAGATCTCTTCTACATACTTGCTCAGTTCGATGATAAGAAAGAACTTACCGACATCGCGGAGCATATAATGTCCGATGTCGAGTATCAGATAACCGAAGCGGTGCTGAACCTGTCGATCGGTATCTACATAATCGACGATCCCAACATACGTTCGAGGGTCGCGGGAGACAGAGCGGATATGGCGAGAGATTCCGTAAAGAACTCAAAGCAGAGCCGCTACTCGTTCTTCGACAGCTCTATGCTCGCAAAGATACGCCGTGAAAAGAAGATCGAGGATATAATGGAAGACTCCCTGGCTCTGGGCGAATTCCTCGTTTATCTCCAGCCGAAAGTTAATCTCGATGACAACAACGATGTTGTGGGTGCGGAAGCGCTGGTGCGCTGGCTGCATGACGGAAAGCTGATACCGCCGGGGGACTTTATTCCGCTGTTTGAGCGCAACGGCTTCGTTATGAAGATAGACTACTACATCTTCGAGGAGGTCTGCAAGCTCCAGAAGAAGTACATCACGCTCGGTTACAAGCCGAAAGTAATATCTGTCAATATGTCGCGCGTGCATATCCACAAGCCGGGGTTCGTATCAGACCTTGCGGCGATATGCGACAAGTACGGGGTTGACACCAAGTACCTCGAGATCGAGATAACCGAAAGTGCCGCTTATGAGGACGCTGCTGTTCTGAACGACATTTTCCGGAAAATAAAAGAGTGCGGATTCCATGTTTCGATAGACGATTTCGGAACCGGGTATTCGTCCTTGAATATGTTAAAGGATCTGCCGGTAGATGTGCTGAAAATAGACCGTTCTTTCCTTACGGAAAACGCGGACGAGCATGAGAACGCGAGCCTTATCATCGGCTGCGTGGTGACGCTGGCGGCATCGCTAAGCATACGGACGATATGCGAGGGCATAGAGACAAAGGAGCAGGCGTTGCTGCTTACCAAGCTGGGCTGCAACATGGCACAGGGATTCTTCTTTGCAAGACCTATGCCGGTTCCGGACTACGAGAAGCTTGCGTATGGGATCACCGGATAACAACTCACAGGAGAGGAAGTGTTTTCGTTGGCGGACGAAATTCCACAGCGGTTCGCAGATATTATAGACAATGCGGCAGAGTCGCTTTTCGCGGCGCTGCAGTGCTGCTACCTGATATCCGACGAGGACTTCTACAATGTGAACGTGAAGGACGTTTTCAAAGTCGGACTCAGCAATATTACCGATCCGGACTGCTTTTCGTATCTCGGCTTCGACCTGAAAAGCGAAAAGCTCGGAGAACTGGGGGGCGAAAAGTTCCGTGAGGTGCTGGAGATAATCCGTTACAGCTTCGCGATACGCCTGCCATTTGCGCGGCGGGAAGCTCCCGAAAGCTACATAAAGGACAACCAGATAAAGCAGATGTACGATATACTTGAGGAATACGGCTTTGCCAACCCGGACGGGATAGTTGTGGAGAGCTTTAAGTCGGTATCATGGCTCGCCCGCACCAAAAAGCCCGAACCGCAGTTCGACACGGAATGGTTCAGAAGCTGGATCTACACATACGGGCGCGACGTAGCGGCGATCAACAACCGGAATATGTTCCTGCTCGGGTGTGCCGATGCGCTGTTTCCGCTCTATTACTCGGCGTTAAAGGAGAAGCTTGTTGCGGAATTCAACAAGTACGGTTCAATATGACAAATCTTACCGGTATTATAAACAAAGCCGCGGCGCTGGCGATATCGGCGGTAATGCTGCTGACAGGCTGTTCGGACAGTCCCGCGGCTCCTGTCACGGAAAACAATACGGCAGCACCGGAAACAGCCGCTGCCGCTGGGGAGGGGAACAGAGTGCGTACTGCTGAGGAACTTGCAGGCAAAAAGGTGATAGCGCTGACATTCGACGACGGTCCGAATACCGGCGTTACCAATGAGATACTCGATATAATCGAAAAATACGGGATCAAAGCGTCGTTCTTCGTTATCGGTCAGAACATAACCCCGGAAAGCGCAGAAGTTATGAAGCGTGCCTACTCAATGGGCTGCGAAATAAACAGTCACAGCTATACTCACAGCTATATGAACGAGATGTCCGAGGAGGATATAAAGGACGAAATGCAGCGCACTTCCGATCTGATATATGAATACGTCGGAGAACGTCCGCATTTCTTCCGCCCGCCGTACATTGCGGTGAACCAGACGATGTATGACTGCATTGACCTGCCGTTCATAAGCGGTCTCGGCTGCAACGACTGGGACGACAGCGTAAGCGTTGAGAAGCGGGTGCGCTTCCTGACAGAAAAATGCCCCGAAAGCTGCATTATCCTGCTGCACGACCAGCCGACAAACGAAAAAACAGTCGAAGCAGTCCGTCAGGCACTTCCTGTGATGCTGGAGAACGGTTTTGAGTTTGTAACAGTCTCCGAGCTGTTTGCTGCCAAGGGCATCACACCGGTCTCGGACGGCGTAGTTTACAGCTACGCGAGCGAATCAGGCTGGACACTTTAGTACAGCTCTCAGCCTTTGTTTTTTCTTATTGGGAACCTCTAAAAACGCTTTTAAAAGAGAAAACGAGTATAATTCTTATGCCGCCGGAAAGCGCCTCCCCGCGTTCGGAGAGACACGCCGGATCAAGCCGTTTCACGGAAATTCGTAACTCCGCGATCAGAACCACAAATACTGCTTTATTGACAGACTGACCCGCTGTACATAACGTACAGCGGGTACTTTTGTCCTCATCTTCTGAAAGCGTACCTGAAGCAGTTCTCCACAAGAATAGCGGGCAGGGAGAGCGCTACCCACGAAAAAAAGAATGTCGGGCATACCTGACCCATGATGTTATAGGGCAGCTTGCTGTAATCCCATACCCTCATGCCAAGCCATACGTTATATACAAGACCGCAGGCAAATTCGGCAAATGTTATAAAAGCCCCGCCGACAAGAACCTGCACCCAGAGCGGTGGAGGATTCACAAAAAAACGTCCGAACCCTCCTACCCACAGCAGGCATATCCCGCCAAGCACAAACATCGACGGGTGTGTATGCCCGCGGTAAAGAAGCTCGATAGCACCGTAAATAAATCCGCCCGCCAGAAAGATGACCAATGACCTTATAAGCTCCGCGGCAAAACCCTCACTCCGCATACTGCACCTCCGAGTTGTTATTGCAGGTATATTCTGCGCATTTTGCAGGAAAAATATTCATATATTTTAAAGACAACCTTTAAAGGAGTGCGGAATATGAAGCTTTTACGGTCAATTGCGGTATTCACGGCGGCAGTCTCGGCGGTGCTGACGCTTACTGTGCCGGCGGGAGCGGGGAACGAAAAATACGTCGAAGCCGACATAAAAGGCGCGAAAGCCGCTGTGCTTGTGGAAAGCTCAACGGGGCAGGCACTGTGCGGTCTGAACGAAAACGCGCGGCTGCCTGTGGCTTCCGTTACAAAAATAATGACTCTGCTTATCGCGGCAGAGCGTATCGACGCGGGAAAGCTCAGCTTCTCGGATATCGCTGTATGCTCGGAACACGCGAACAGCATGGACGGCTCGGTCATCTGGCTGGAAACCGGAGAAGAAATGTCCGTGGGTGATCTTGCGAAATCCGTGGTGATCGCGTCGGCAAACGATGCCTGCGTGATGCTTGCGGAGCATATCTCCGGCAGCGAGGAGGCTTTTGTTGCCGAAATGAATAAGCGCGCGGCAGAGCTGGGAATGACCGACACTCACTTCGTGAACTGCGTCGGCTTCGACGATGAAAACCACTACAGCAGTGCGCGCGATATCGCTGTGATGGCGGCTGAACTCCGAAAGCACAACTGCTACGACGAATTCCTTATGACCCGTCTGGACAGCGTAAGAACCGGGACCTCGCGGGAAACTCAGCTTCTCAACACCAACAAGCTCATCACGTCCTACAGCGGAATTACCGGACTCAAAACCGGCACCACCGATGCGGCGGGATACTGCTTCTGCGGGACGGCAAAGCGCGGGAATATGGAACTTACGGCGGTCGTTCTCGGCTGCGGCAGTGACTCAGACCGCTTCAGTGCCGCCGAGAACCTGCTGGATTTCGGATTTGAGAACTACGAGCGTGTAACACCCCGCCCGGATATTGCGGAACTGCTTGAAATCCCTGTTGAGGGCGGCATAAAGCAGGGCGTAGATACACGTTTTTCGGAAGTTCCGGAACTGATACTGAAAAAAGGAAGCGGTGCGCGGATAAAATACCACTACAGCCGTGCGGGATCTGTTGCCGCACCGGTGGAAAAGGGACAGCTTCTCGGGTTTGTCACCATGGAAATAGGCGGCGAGGTGATAGGAAACGCGAAAATAACTGCCGCAGAGAGCGTCCCGAAGCTTGATTACGCGCGATGTGCAGATTATATACTCAAAGCTTTCTTCTCATTCTGAACTGTACGGCAAGGCGGCAGATACTTCCCGCACGAAAAATGCCCGTCTTTCGGCAAATTCAGCGAAAAGACGGACACAAGCCTTGACATAGCCGTGAACGTATGTTATAATATAGTATTAATCAGGCACATCGTCAGATGCCCGCCGGTAGCGGGATATCAAATACAGGGCGGGTGCCGGGAGGTTAAATATGGAAAAAGAACAATACCTTGAAGTTTATCGTCACTCGCTTGCGCACATACTTGCAAAGGCTGTGATCGAGATCTACGGCAAAGAGACACAGTATGCCATAGGTCCGCAGATCGCCGACGGATTCTACTACGACTTCTCATTCCCCGAGGGTGTTTCGGTCACTACCGAGGACTTCCCGAAGATCGAGGAAAAGATGCGTGAGATCATCAAACGCCGTGAGGACTGGAAGCGTGAGGAGATCTCAAAGACCGACGCGCTTAAAATGTTCGCGGGACAGAAGTTCAAGACCGAGATCATCAACGATCTTGCGGACGGCGAGACTATCACCATATACTACACCGGCACCGACTACGTTGACCTGTGCCGCGGTCCTCACGTTGACAACTCCCAGGAACTTATGGGCGCAGCTTTCGAGATAAGAAGCGTTTCCGGCGCGTACTGGCGCGGCGATGAGCATAATGACCGCCTTATCCGTATCTACGCCTACGCTTTCCCGGACAAAGCTGCCCTCAAAGCGCATAAGCAGCTTATCAAGGAAGCCCTCGAACGCGATCATAAGAAGATAGGCAAGGAGCTTGAACTGTTCATGTTCGATCCCACTGCTCCGGGTATGCCGTACTGGCTGCCCCGCGGCTGGAAGATGTTCAACGCTCTTCTCTCCTACTGGCGCGAAGTTCACGAGGAGCATGGATATACCGAGATCTCGGGACCCGTTATCTCCAAGAAAGAACTCTGGGTAACCTCCGGTCACTGGGCGCATTACATGGACGGTATGTTCATAATCCCCGGCGAAAACGAGGACGATCCCGACACCTACGCGCTCAAGCCCATGAACTGCCCCAACGCTATCAAGGTGTATATGAACAAGCAGCGTTCGTATAAGGAACTGCCGATACGCATAAACCAGGTAGATACCATTCACCGCAAGGAGAAGTCCGGCGAGCTGAACGGTCTGTTCCGTGTGCAGCTGTTCCGTCAGGACGATGCGCATATACTTGTTGCCGAGGAGCAGATCGGCGATGAGATCATGGATATAATGAGCATCGCAAAACAGCTTTACGACACATTCGGACTCACATATTCCGCAGAGCTTTCCACCCGTCCGGACGATTACATGGGAGATATCAACGTCTGGAACAAGGCGGAGGCTGACCTCAAAGAAATACTTGAAAATGTGTTCGGCAAGGACGGCTATGAACTGAACGAGGGCGACGGCGCATTCTACGGTCCGAAGATCGACCTCAAAATGAAAGACGCGCTCGGACGCGAGTGGCAGACAGGTACTATCCAGCTTGACTTCCAGCTCCCGCTGAACTTCAATATGAAGTATATCGCACAGGACGGCTCCGAAAAGCAGCCGGTAATGATACACCGCGCTATCTTCGGCTCCTTTGAGCGTTTCATCGGCGTTATCACCGAGAATTACAAGGGCTTGTTCCCGTTCTGGCTCAACCCGTATCAGGTAGGTATTGTTCCGATAAGGACTGAGCATAACGAGTATGCGCAGAATGTGTTCAACCTGCTGAAAAAGAACCATATCAGAGCGGAGATAGACCTTGCTGACGACAACATGAACAACAAGATCAAGAAGTTCAAAGCATACAAGGATCCTTATATCATCGTTCTCGGCGACAACGAGGCTGCAAACAACACTGTTTCTGTCAATATCCGCGGCAACAAGAAGCTGAACAATGTCCCGCTCGACAAGTTCATTGAGATGTGTGTGAAGATGAACGAGGAGAAGTCGCTGGAGATCATTGACACTCTGGAATGAAAAACGAAGTTAAAGACTACCTCTCCGAGGTAGAGATACGGCTGAAAGACCCGGACAGCATAGACGAACGGTTCATATCCGAACTGCTTATCCGCATAGGGTTTTATCAGCATGAACGGCTTATCCACCTTATCGTGACGATGACGTTTGCGATAATGACAGTTCTCGCGTTCTATATGCTGATGACGGCATATTCGGTGGGAGCGCTGCTTCTGTCACTGCTGTTTCTGGGGCTTGTAATACCGTACATCGCGCATTACTACTTCCTCGAAAACAGCGTTCAGAAGCTTTACCGCCTGTACTATCAGGCGCTCGGCATATCCGGACTCAGAACGAAAAACAGAAATACAGATATCTGACAATAAACAAAAGCCCTGTCGGTTTGACGGGGCTTTTCGACTATGTCCTACGCGGCAGCTTGAAGCTGCATCGGTTGTTCTGTTTGCAGAGTTACGAATCTCCGTGAAACGGCATGGGTGCAGGGTGTCTCCCCGAAAGCGGGGAGGTGGCGCTTGCGCCAGAGGAGCTGACCGACAGACCGCCCTGCCGCGATCCAGCCGCGTAGGACGTCTGTACACAAAGCACAGCGGGTCAGTCTGTCCTTACAGGGAGGCAGCACTTTACGACGGGGCGAACTGACTGTTATAAAGCTTAGCGTAGAAGCCGTCGGCTGCGAGAAGTTCGTCGTGGGTACCCTGTTCGATGATGCTGCCGTTGTTCATTACAAGGATAATGTCAGCGTCGCGTATGGTTGAGAGCCGGTGCGCAACTATAAAACTTGTCCTGCCCTGCATAAGCTTGGAAAACGCGTCCTGGATCTTGATCTCCGTGCGCGTATCTATGGACGACGTTGCCTCGTCGAGTATCAGCATCGGCGGGTGACAAAGCATTATACGCGTTATGCAAAGAAGCTGCTTCTGACCTTGTGACAGACTGCCGCCGTCCTCGCCTATGAACGTGTTATACCCGTCCGGGAGCCGCTTTATGAAGCTGTGAGCGTGGCAGGCTTTCGCGGCAGCGATCACTTCCTCGTCCGAAGCGTCGGGCTTTCCCATGACTATGTTCTCACGGATAGTGCCGGTTATCAGCCGTGTCTCCTGCAGTACCATTCCGTAGGACGAACGCAGACTGCGGCGGGTGACATTCCGTATATCGTGACCGTCAGCGCTTATGCTGCCGCCTGTAACGTCATAAAACCGCATGAGCAGATTAATGAACGTAGTTTTGCCGCAGCCCGTGGGTCCCACTATTGCCACCCTCTGCCCAGGTTTTATGTCTATGTTGAATCCCTCGATAAGCTTTCTGTCAGGCACATACGAGAAGCTTACATTCTCCGCTCTGACGCTGCCCCGTACATCGGTAAGAACCGCCGCGTCCTGCGCATCGGGAGTCTGCGCCGGCTCTTCGATGAGTTCAAACAGTCTCGCCGCGCACGCAAATGCGTTCTGCAATTCCGTCACAACGCCGGATATCTCGTTGAACGGCTTGGTGTACTGGTTCGCGTAACTTAAAAAGCAGGACAGTTCACCTACCGTTATACCGCCCTGCGAGCCGCGGTCAATTACCGCCAGAGCGCCGAAGAGAGCTACTGCCGCATACACAAGACTGTTGACAAAGCGCGTGGATGGGTTGGTGAGCGATGAGAAGAAAGTTGCGCGCAGTGAGCATTTCTCCAGCCGTTCGTTTATCTCCTCAAATTTCTCCGTGCTTTCGTCCTCGCGGCAGAAAGCTTTCACCGTCTTTTCATTACCGATGATCTCGTCTATCAGCGCAGTCTGTTCGCCGAGCGTTTCAGAGCGCAGCCTGAACATACTGTATGTGCGTGTTGAAATGAACCGCGCCACAAGCAGCGATACGGGAGTCAGCACAACCACTGCCAGCGTTATCCACGGATCCAGCATAAGCATGAACACAAGCGTTCCGAGTATTGTCACAACACCTGTGAAAAGCTGAGAAAATCCGAGCAGCAGACCGTCCGCGAACTGATCCGCGTCGGATATGACCCGGCTTACGATATCTCCGGTGCTTCGGGTGTCGAGATACGAAAGCGGCAGTTCCTCGATATGCCGGAACGCATCGTTGCGTATGTCACGCACCACATTGAAAGCTATGCGGTTGTTTATAACGCCCATGAGCCACTGCATGAGCGCAGTCACGCCGGCAACAACGCCCGCCCTTGCGATAAGAGCCATAACGCCGCCGAAATCTACGTTTCCTGCCGAAACGACAAGATCTATCGCATTTCCTATTATGATCGGAATGTACAGCGCACCGGCGACTGTCAGAGCCGCCAGCAGCATGGAAAGCACCATAAGCAGGATATATTTTCTTATATACCGCAGTATTTTCCGGATAGTGCCTTTGTTCTTCATGCTGTGGCACCCCCTTCCTTTCTGAACTGCGAATCATAGATCTCGCGGTAAACGTCACAGCTTTCAAGCAGCTCCTCATGCGTGCCTATACCCACAGCCTTGCCGTCGTCCAGCACGATTATCCTGTCCGCGTGCATTATCGAGCTTGTGCGCTGCGAGACTATGAATACCGTAGTACCGGTGAGTGACGCCAGAGCCTTGCGCAGTGCGGCATCGGTTGCAAAATCAAGGGCGGAAGCGCTGTCGTCAAGTATCAGTATATCCGGCTCTCCCACGATCGCGCGGGCAATGGTAAGCCTCTGTCTCTGACCGCCGGAAAAATTGCCGCCGCCCTGCTCAACTCCGCAGTCAAGCCCATGTTCTTTCTTGTCGATTATTTCCCGCGCCTGCGCGATATCCAGGGCTCGGTATATTTCCTCGTCAGTAGCGTCAGCCTTACGCCAGCGCATATTTTCACGGATCGTCCCCTTGAACAGCACGGCTTTCTGCGGAACAACGCCGATACGCTCACGCAGAGCCGAAAGCCGGTAGTCCTTTGCGTTTATGCCGTCGATATAGACATCTCCCGATGTCGGATCGTAAAAACGGGGTATCATGTTCACCAGCGAGGTCTTGCCGGAACCAGTTCCGCCGATAATGCCGATAACCGAGCCTTTCTCCGCCGTGAAGCTTATCCCCTCCAGGGAGTTGTCGCCGGCATTGCGGTATTTCAGCGATACATTGCGAAATTCCACGGAGTATTTGTAGCCGTCAAAGCCGTGTTCCTCGCCGCCCTCATTCATGCCATCGCCGCTGTCGAGTACGGACTGTATGCGCTTTCCGCAGGCTGCCGCTTTGGTAATGGTGATTATCAGGCTTGCGAGTTTGATAAGCTCCACCAGTATCTGCGACATATAGTTGTACAGCGCGACCACCTGTCCCTGCGTCAGTATGCCGCTGTCAACTCTTACCGCGCCTACCCATATCAGCACGATCACAGCAAGGTTTATAAGCGCAAATGTCAGCGGATTCATAAGCGCGGATATCCGTCCCGCAGTAAGCTGCTCCGATGTGAGAGAGTCGTTTTCGCTGCGGAAACGTCCGATCTCACTGTCCTCGATGCAGAACGCACGGATAACACGCGCTCCCGACAGATTTTCACGGGTGCGCCCAAGCAGCTTGTCAAGCCCGGCACGGACTTTCCCGTACAGCGGCATTCCCGCAAGCATTATCCCGAATACCACCGCGGAAAGCACCGGTATAGCGGCTGCAAAGATAAGCGCGGACTGTATATCAATGGTAAACGCCATTATCATAGCGCCGAACACGATGAACGGCGAGCGCAGCAGCAGTCTGAGTGTCATGTTCACGCCTGTTTGCACCTGGTTCAGGTCGCTTGTCATACGGGTTATCAGCGTAGATGTGCCGAGCGTGTCGAGATCGGTGTACGACAGCGACTGTATATGCCGGAACAGCGCGTTTCCCACGGTTTTTGAGAACCCCGCAGCGGCTTTTGCGGCGAAGAACTGCGCCGTTATCGAAAAGGCAAGTCCCGTAAGTCCCAGCCCCACAAGCACCGCGCACATTCCCGTAACATACCCCTTGTCGCCGTTGCCTATACCGCTGTCGATCACAGCAGCCACAACAAGCGGCACAAACAGCTCCAGCACCGCTTCAATGCACTTGAACAGCGGTGCGAGAACAGTTTCTTTCATATACCCGTCGGTAAGATATTTCAGCAGCTTTTTCATATCATTACGGCAGATAATGCCTGCCGTTTCTCCTCTCTTTTTCGTCACTATTGAAGATTATACCATATTAATGCCGCCGTGTCAATTCGCTGCTGTGCCAGCATGATGCCGAGCCCATGCCGTTTCACGGAGATTCGTAATTCTGCAAACAGAGCCGTCGATACAGCTTTATTGACAGACTAAAAGACCTGCCTTACAAGAAGGTTCCCAAAAGCGCGCACGACGCGCGCATAAAAGGAACCTTCGAAATGACAAGTCTTTGGAATTATGTATGAAAAGAGCGTTCGCGGCGGTCAGCCGAGAAACAAGTCTCTCGACACCGCGAAAATCTCCCTCACCCAGTAACTCGGCATGGTTATCAGCACCGATGACGGGTCGGGATAGATACCTGCCGCGTGCAGTCCTGCGAGCCGTGCCTGACGAACGCCGCGGAAGATGTGGTAGCACTCGCTGACCACGACAACATCACGAGGGAGCGCCTGCTCCTCGATTATCTGCGCGGAAAAGCGTATATTCTCGGTGGTGTTGACGGATCTTTCCTCGGTGTATATGCGGTTTTCGTCGATACCGTTTGAAACGAGGTACCGGTGCATGGTGACAGCCTCGGGTTCGATCTCGTTCCCGCCCTGACCGCCGGAAACAACGCACACCGCTTCCGGGTGGGAGTTCAGGTATTCCAGCGCCTTGCCGAGCCGCAGTTCCAGCATAGGTGACGGAACGCCGTCAATGGTCTTGCAGCCCAGCACTATGACCGTCTGAGGAGTGCCGCCGTCAGCGGAGGCGGTCACTGCCGCCCTGTCCTCGCCGTGGAGCATTTCGGAGAGTATCAGTCCCGAAATGACTGCGCAGTACACTGTGAACACCGCAAGTCCGGCTGCGCATACGATCGCCGTTCTGCGAAGCGCCGTCCCGCGTTTCAGACGGGGAAAGAATACCGCAAGCAGTATCGCCGCTATGCAGAAGATACCGCCGATGATGTTTCCGGGGTTTACCTGTCCGAGACACATTGTAAAAACGAACGTGTACAGGAAGAATCCGCAGACAGCTATGACCGCCGTGCGGAGGACGACGGAAAGAACGGTGCGCGGGGTACTCCGTGGTTTGTCTTTTTTCATTGCTTCCTGCAAAGTTCCTTGAAGCGCTGCATAGCTTCCTTGGTATTTTCGAGGGTATTGAACGCGGTGAGTCTGAACCAGCCGTCACCGTTCTTTCCGAAGCCCTCGCCGGGTGTACCTACCACCTCGGCTTCGTTAAGGAGCTTGTCGAAGAACTCCCAGCTTCCCATGCCGAAGGGGCATCTGAACCAGATATAGGGGGAGTTCTTGCCGCCGGTGTACTTTATGCCGAGCTCGTCGAAAGTATCTGCCATGACCTTTGCGTTAGCCATGTACTTTTCGATGACCTCGCGTGTCTGCTTCTGACCTTCGGGACTGAACACCGCTTCCGCGGCACGCTGAACGGGGTAAGCCACACCGTTGAACTTGCTGCCCTCGCGGCGTATCCAGAGGTCGCGGAAAGAGTGAGCCTCGCCCTTGGAGTCCTTCAGCATGAGTTCTTTCGGTATCACGGTGTAGCCGCAGCGCACACCGGTGAAGCCTGCGGTCTTGGAAAGCGAGCATATCTCGATAGCGCACTTTCTTGCGCCCTCGACAGCGAAGATAGAGTGGGGGATAGCGGGGTCATGGATAAACGCCTCGTAAGCGGAGTCGTAGATGATGACAGCGTCGTTTGCGATAGCATAGTCCACCCATTCTTTGAGCTGTTCCTTTGTGTATGCGGAACCCGTGGGGTTGTTGGGGGAGCAGAGGTAGATGATATCCGCGTGAACGTTCTTGTCGGGCATAGCCGCGAAGCCGTTGCTTTCGTCGGAGTTTGCGAAGATGACTTCTCTGCCGCCCATAACGTTTGCATCAACGTAAACGGGGTAAGCAGGGTCTGTGATGAGGACGGTGTTATCCGCGCCGAGGATATCGCCGATATTGCCGCAGTCGGACTTTGCGCCGTCGCTTATGAGGACTTCCTCTGCCGCGACATCAACGCCGTACTGCTTGTAGTAAGCGGAGATAGCCTCGCGGAGGAAGTCGTAGCCGAGACCGCTGTCCTCATATCCGCGGAATGTCTCCTTCACACCCATTTCCTTTGAAGCCTTCTCCATAGCCTCAACGACAGCCGGCACCAGCGGGAGTGTAACGTCACCGATACCCATGCGGATTATCTTGTTGTCGGGGTGAGCGGCGATGTATTCGCGCACGCGCTTGCCGATCTCGATAAAGAGGTAGCTCTTTTTGAGGTTGAGGAAGTTTTCGTTCATTTTAGCCATGATGATTATGTCCTTTCGTTGGGAAGTAATTTACGTCTCCCCGCCGGCGGCAGGGAGACGCGGGAGTTTCTGTGTCTCCCGCCGTCGGCGGAAAAAATATTACACTCTATTATAACACATATCCTGCGATTTGAAAATAGTTTTTTGTGAAAATCAGTTAAAATTTGCAAGTTTTTCTTTTGGCTCATTCAGTATCGGTGAGATCGGCACCGCTCGTCAACGAACCGATCTGTGTACAGCTTATCCGGCGTGTCTGCGGAAGCTTCCTGCGGCGCTGTCTCTGCGGAAATTGCAATACCTGCTGCATAACCCGCGCATTGCCGTCAATACTCCTTTTGACCACAAAGGAGGACGGTAAAATGACACAAAAGGAAAAACTGCTTGACATCGCAATGCTGCTCGGAACGGCGGCGGCAATACTGATATCCATGTTTGCGGGGTTTGCGCGGGAGTGTGACGAGCTGCGGGAGACCACGTTCCGCCTGCACATACTGGCAAATTCGGATTCCGAGCATGACCAGCGGGTGAAGTACGGACTGCGGGACTACATACTCTCCGATCTCGGAGCGGTATTCGCCGGCTGCGGGAGCAGTTCGGAGTCCCGTGCGCTTGCGGAGCGCAACCTGCCGTATATCGAGCAGAAAGCCAACGAGTATCTGCGCAGCGCGGGCTGCGCGGAAACGGCGCACTGCACGGTAGAAAAGACGGAGTTCCCGACCCGCGTGTATGGGGACGTTACACTGCCCGCCGGGAAATACGATGCCCTGCGCATCGAGATAGGCGCGGGGGCGGGGCAGAACTGGTGGTGCGTGCTTTACCCGTCGGTGTGCATAAGCGCGGCGAGTGTGCCGGAATCGCCGTTTCCGCACAGGGCGGTTTACGCACAGAAAAAGGCGGCTTCCCGCGCTACCGCCGACAGTCTGAAAGCGCAGCGGGGCGGGGTAGAGTTCCGATTCGCGCTGTATGACTGGCTGA
>JAGAWN010000015.1 GCA_017941355.1 Ruminiclostridium sp.
AGCGACTGGTCAAATGCCTTAAAGGAAGGCTGCATCAAAATATATATTGTCTGTTTATCTCCGTTCGGACTGGTTTCGGGCGGATTTTGGTTTAATTAGATGGATTTGTCAACAGCACCTTTATGTCTCGCAATCTGCCGCAGCCTGTCGACCGCACAGTTGCGTGCGACAGAATACAGCCACGTTTTGAAGCTGCTTTTCCCGCCGAATTTCGGCTTTTTTACTGCAAGCTTCACGAATACCTCCTGCATTATGTCCTCAGCGAGACAGATGTCCCCGACAATGCCGCCTATGTAAAGCGTAAGACCGTATCTGTAATGCCCGATTATTTCCACAAGTCCTTTGTCATCACCGTCAAGGTAACGGCGGTAGCTATCCGCGTAGTTATCCATTCGGTTTCCTCCTTTGCAGCGCAAATTTGCTCTTACATATATTAGACGACCGGAACGATCATTTTTCGCACATAACCAAGTATAGCAGATAATCATTCAGTTTTCAAGAAAAAGCGCACAAGCCCGAAAGCCTGTGCGCTTTATAAATAAATGTGTGAATCTCTTAATCGTCTATATCTTCTCCGTTTGTGACCTCATACCTTACACAATCCGAAAAGTTGCTGTCTTCAATGAACTTTTTGAGCTTGTCCGGAATAGTCTTTCCGTCAATTACCACTTTGTTATTTATAACATCTGTGCATACGCCTATGTCAAATTCATTCTGTTTCTTTAATATTGTGTTTTTTACTTTTGTAAGGTACTTAAGTGTAAAACTGCACTTCTTTACCGTGATGTTTGACGCATAGGGATAAAGGTTTTCGATCAATTCTTCTGCGGTATCCGTGTCTGTCGAAAGTACCGTTATAATACCGTTCATATCATATATTCCACCGAAAATATCGGCGGGAACTGTCTTCTCGACAGTGTTTATCACATCCTCAATATGAAGCGTTTCAGAGTTCTCTTCTTCGTCCTCCTCATCATCCTCAAGGCTTTCTTCTACATCGTCATATTTGTCTATTATCTGCGACAGCTTTTCAAATGCCATTTTATCCTTAAGCTTAAGACCAAAGCCGAAGTACCCGTTATAGACATAAGAATCACCGGCTGAATCCTTTGTAAATTCAAGGTATGCGCCATTATCGGACCGGCTTTTGATCGTTATGCAGCGTCCGCCATGAAACAGCTCATCGGACAGTTCTATCTCATCGCCGGAAATAAGATCGGTTATTGTCTCGGTGTAAAGGTCTTTTTTGAGTATCTGCTGCAAGATATCTGTATCTGTGAAGTCGTCGGCATTTTTCAAAGAGATCCCGCTCTTTGAGTATCCTATGACAAGATCGCCGGCGGACAACAGATCAAAGTCAAGAAAGAACGAATAAAGATTTTGCGGCTGATATCCTTTATAATAGACCTTGCCGTCCCAGATCCCGTTTTTGTCGAAATAGCTGTAATTTCCTTTTCCGACGGACACTCTCGCCCAGCCGGTACGCATATAGCCATCGCTGCCGGCGTAGTAGTATTTTCCCGCCTTTGTCTTTATCCACTTGTTCTTATACACAATGCCGTTCTTGTAATAGCGTTTGCCTTTTGATGTTTTCGCCCAGCCGGTGTATTTTCCTACCTGCTGACTGCTGTCTGAATAGCGGTATGTAACTCCGTCAACGGTTTTGAGCTTATCTGCGAACGCCGGTACCGACGCGCAGGACATTACCGTTATTGCTGCGAGTGCTGCCGAAAGAATCCTTAATGTTTTTTTCATGATGATTTTCCTTTCTGTCTTTCCATTGTGTTATTCAAGTGGGTTTTGTCCCTCTCGTATATATAAACGGAAATCAGCGTCAATTTGTGACAGAATATACCGGAAAGAGAAACAATTTGTAGCTTCTTACAAAAAGGCGGCTGGACGTTTGTATAAAACGTCGCATAAATAACAGGCGCAAAAGCCCGAAAGCCTGAGCGCTCTACGCTAATTTAATTAGAAATTATAAAGCTTATAGCAACAACCTATAAGCTTTGTTGCATTTGCAATAAAAATGATGTATAATATTGTAAGATGTTACAAAGTTTGCGGTGAGCGCAATTTTTCGGCGCTCTGTATCGTGTTATTATAAAAGACATAAGTGAAAAGAGGGAACGGAATGACCGCCAACGATCTTGAACGATATATGCGCATGTATTACAAGAGCGTTTACCGTACCGCACTGTGCCGCTGCAAGGATCCGCACGACGCAGATGACGCGGCGCAGGAGGTATTTTTCAGACTGTACACCTGCGGGAATACATTTAACGGCGACGACCATGTTAAGGCATGGCTGCTTCGCTGTACTGTCAATCTCAGTACGGATATTCTCCGGGCAAGGAGCAGAACGCAGGATATTCCGGCAGATACATCGGCGGCAGTTTATTATGATGACAAGGATAAAGAGCAGGGACAGGTTTTCGAGCTTTTCCTGCAATTGCCGGAAAACAACCGTACAGCATTGTATATGCACTACTGTGAGGGCTATCACGTCGAGGAGATCGCAGAGATCACCGGTGTAAGCAAAAGTGCGGTTTTGTCGCGGCTGAAACGCGGGCGGGAACAGCTTAAAAAACTTATTGAGAGAAGGGAGCGGTGAGAATGGATATCAAAGAGATCGTAGAAAATGCAATGTCCGAAGCCGAGAGCAAATATCCCCCTTCCGATATTGAAAACGCGCTTGAAAACGTGCTGAAAAGGGCTGAAAACACAGCACCGGGTGAAGAACGTGCAGCTGTACACGGCACTGTAGTCATAACACCGAAACGAGGAACCGGAGAGCATAAAACTATTAAAGCTTTTGCAGGTATAGCTGCTGTCGCGGCAGTGCTTGCCGGGGCATTCTTTGGACTGAAATATCTGAGCGACAACAATATAGAATTACTTAAAGAGGGCGGGGGAAACGTGACTGTCACCGGGACAAATGAGCCGGCAGTCACCGCAGCACAGGTGACAACGGACGAAGACCCGTCAACCCCAAATGTAGATAGCTTTACAGCAACTTCCGCAGACGAATGGGAGAAGGAGATGCACCGGCAAACATTCTATTATCCGTTCTTGGCAATAAATGTGATACCCGAAAGTATGTTGTCTCTTGCTGCGCCGCAGGAGCTTGCGGAATGGGAGCTTATGTCTGTCGATGCAGAAAAATATCCGCCTGAGCACATTACCGATTACGCGAACATCTGCACATTCATAAACCATTTCGGCATTTCGTCCGAGGACGCAAAAAAATCGCTCGGAGATGAATGGCAGGAAAATGTTTCAAGATTATTTCAAGAAGAAAGACTTGACAGGGTAGTTGACATGATATGTTCCGGAGACTGCGGCAAGGATACCGAGGAAGAGCTTTGCACAAATGTCGTGTGGTACTTTGACGGCAGACTTATATGCCCTAACTGGCTGTATGTTCACTCTCTTGAAGACTGGAAGACTGCCGGTGTCAAAGCCGCAACCATAAATACAATGTATGATTATTACACCCATAACGGGGTTTTAAGTGAGGAGCAAACTGCCGAATTCAAGGCAAAGCTCGACCGTTATATTGCTGAAAACAATCAGCGGGATGAATCGGAATATGAATATAACGAGGACGGCGATGTTCTTCCGATAGAAGCCCCAGATGCACTGCCGGATGCCGAAACAGAACCCACAGAAGTCTCTCCCACCGATGAGGAACTCAAAGCCCTTGTTGAGCAGGGCGCAGAAGCGTGCGGACTGAAAATAACGGTCAGTGACCTTACAAAAGCAAGTCTGAAGCTGAATTATTACTGTGAAGGGGATAACAGTAAGTATCTTGCTTTTATGTGGGGAGGAAAATATGAGATACAGATACTTTCCGGTAATGAATGGATGACATACGATCCCGATAATTTCAGGCGCTGGAATGATGAACAGATGTGGTTTGACAGCTCGTTCTCAATAAACGAATTTCCCGATCATTCTGATGAACATGAAACAATACTGTTCTACGGCGATAATATGTATGAAAGCGAGATACCGAAAGGAAATTACCGTGTTCTAAAGCAAATAGCGGTTTATGGAAACGGTAAAAATCTCGGACAGCTTACTGCATACGCTGAATTTACGATAGACGAACACACCCCGAATGTTTTCGGCATTACAATGACTGCAAAGAACGTTAGTCCCGAAAGCGTAACACTTGCTGTGCAGCAAAGCGGAGCAGGCTTCCACGTCAAGCGTAACCTCGGATATAAAGCTTGGTTCGTACTTGAAAGTAAAACCGGATCCGGAGAATGGAAAAAGGTGGACGGGAATCCCGTAACATGGGCTCCAGATATCGAGCCGATAAACGAGAACGGAGTTACCGAGATAAAGGAGGATTTCTCCGATATATACGGCTCACTTTCCGACGGAACTTATCGCATATCAAAGCAGTTTGTCAACTATGTCGGGAACGGAGAGACAAAAGATGACATTATAAACAGCAGCACATATTACTGTGAATTTGTGATAGGTGAAAAGACTCACGACTGGGGAATAACGATGTCCGCGAAGGACGTATCGCCTGCGGGAATGACGCTCCTTTTAGATCAGAAAGGCGGTAATCCCACGGGAGAGCTTACTTATGGCGAAGACTTCAGCATCGAAATAAAGAGCGATGAATTCGGTACATGGGAAAAACTTGGATATATAACAGATGAAATTAATTGGACGGATATCGGATATATCCTTGAGCCCGGTGCGCATAATGAAAATCAGATAAACTGGACTTACATTTACGGATATCTTCCCGCCGGACATTATCGGTTAGTCAAGGAGTTCATGGATTTCCGGAAAACAGGTGATTACGACCAATGTGACTTTTATATGGAATTCGATGTTCCCGAGATAGATTCAAAGCTCGGTATAACACTTAACACTAAACGGAATACCGCGCGCTGGATAACACTTGATGCCGCAAGTATAGGCGATACGGTCAGCGAACACATGAGTTTCAATGAGAACCGCTATGTAATTGAGCAGAAGAAAAACGGCAAATGGACAGAGTATTATACTACCGCTGTTCCGGGGATCCCCACACCGGAGACTGCCCGAAAAATAAACGCGGGTGATGTAGTGACATTTACCGTTGACTGGCGGGAAAGAGCGG
>JAGAWN010000016.1 GCA_017941355.1 Ruminiclostridium sp.
ATGGGCAATATGGGAAGCGGGCATCTCGGCTATTATCTGAACGGAGAATGTCCGAGAGTTGAGATCACGGCTTTTGCGGATACCGCCCCCGAAAAGCTGAAAAGAGCAAGCGAAAGGCTCCCCTCCGCGGCAGCTTATGACAGTGCGGAAGGGCTGATAAACAGCGGGAAAGCAGACGCTGTGCTGATAGCAGTCCCCCACTACGACCACCCCGCGATCGCAGTAAAGGCTTTTGAACACGGTCTGCACGTTCTGACCGAGAAGCCTGCGGGAGTTTACACCCGACAGGTGCGGGAAATGAACGACGCTGCAAAGCGTTCGGGAGTAAAATTCGGCATTATGTTCAATCAGCGCACGAATCCGATCTATGCACGGGCAAGGGAGATAGTGAAAAGCGGAGAACTCGGTGAGCTGAAAAGGCTTGTGTGGATAGTCACGAACTGGTACAGAACGCAGGCTTACTACGATTCAGGAACATGGCGCGCCACATGGAACGGCGAGGGCGGCGGAGTGCTGCTCAATCAGGCTCCCCACAACCTCGATCTGTGGCAGTGGATATTCGGTATGCCGAAAAGAGTGCGGGCATTCTGCACTGTGGGCAAATACCACGATATCGGCGTTGAGGACGATGTGACCATTTACGGCGAGTACGAAAACGGCGCGACAGCCACATTCATCACCACAACAGGCGAGGCTCCCGGCACAAACAGGCTTGAGATCTCCGGCACAAAGGGCAAGCTTGTTTTGGAGGACGGGAAGCTGAAACATTGGCGACTGAAAGAGGACGAGCGCGTTACCTGCGCGGAATGTAAGAACGGCTTCGTTCACCCGGAATGTGAATACAGCGAGTTCACAGCCCCCGAACTCGACGGTCATCCGGTGATACTCAACAATTTCGCGGATCATATACTTGACGGTTCACCTCTGCTTGCTCCCGGTGAGGAGGGGCTGAATTCGCTCTCGATATCGAATGCCGCGTATCTGTCTTCGTGGACAGACGGCTGGGCGGAGATTCCTGTGGCGGAGGACGATTTTGAAAAGCAGCTCGCATGGCTGTGCCACAATGAAAAGCTTACAAAGAAACCGCCGCTTGTAAGTGAGCCGGCTGAAAAACTTGCGGAGCGCTGGAGGGTACACTGGTGAACGGATTTGCTCTTATGGCAGGAGTCACACTCTGCTACACGATAACTTCGCTGAGCGACAAATACGCCGCCGCAAAAGCGAAGCTTTCCCCTGACAATTTCACTTTCCTCATGTGCGCCTCGATGTCGGTGTTTCTTGCGCTGACGCTGCCGTTTCAGACGATAGAGTTCTCGCTCACATGGCAGGCTTTTGCCGGGATCGTGCTTGTCGCGGTGTGCAAGCTGCTGGAATTCCGAATGAGCATACTCGTCCTCAAGGAGATGTCTGCGTTTGAGCTTAAAGCATGGCTTGGCGTGACGATGTTCCTGTCGTACTTTGCAGATGTGTTCATGGGGGCAGTTCTCAGCCTGCCTAAACTCGCCTTCATCTGCGCGGCGGCGGCGGGACTTGTGCTTATTGTCCGCTCGGACAAGGCGGAGAAGATTAACTACAGACGTATAATACTGCCGCTTGCGCTGTATCTTTGCGCGAGATTCGGCTACGGCTTTGTGATACGCACATTTTCCGGCTATGCTTCGTCCATAATGCTGCTTCTGCCGGGACTGGTACTCGTAGCATCAGCCGTACTTCCGAAAGTGCGCTTCGGGGAGTTCCGGGAAAAGCCCAAAGGCACGGCTCTGGTAACTCTCGCGCGTATCCCCAATGCAGCCGGAATGATAATGGAAAACGCGGTGATAGCGATAAGCCTTGCGAACTACTCGCTGATACAGCCGATGATACTTGTTACGCTGTTCGTCATCGGTCTTATACGGCGCGAAGCCTGCTCGAAGAAAAACATTCTCGGAGGTGTGCTTGCGATAGCAGGTGTTCTGGGATTCCAGCTCTGCGGGTGAAAAGGTCGTTTGATGTTTGGAATGGATTAAGGCTATACCGACAACAGGCACATTTATCCTGCACAGAAATCCCCTGACTTTGCTCCGGCAAGTCAGGGGATTTCTGTCTTGCCGATCCGTCCACATTGAAACAAGTATAACAATTATCCCGAAAAATTGTAAAAATCTATTTTATTTCATAAGTCATATTGATTTTCCCGTTTATGTATGCTACAATTAGGAATAACATTTTCAACCGGAAGCAGTATATAACGGAGGAAATCAATAATGGAAAATTTCAATTTCTACAGTCCCACTGAATTCGTCTTTGGCAAAGGGAGAGCGGCTGAAACGGGAAGTTTCGTGAAAAAATACGGCGGCACAAAGGTACTGATCCACTACGGCGGCGGCTCTGCCGTAAAGTCGGGTCTTATCGGAGCCGTGAAGAAGTCGCTCGATGAAGCGGGAATTGCGTACTGCGAACTCGGCGGCGTACAGCCCAATCCCCGCGACACTCTCGTTTACAAAGGCATTGACCTGTGCAGGAGCGAGGGCGTTGACTTCATTCTTGCAGTCGGCGGCGGTTCGGTCATAGACTCGTCAAAGGCAATAGCGGCAGGCGTGTGCTATGACGGAGATTTCTGGGATTTCTTCACCGGGATCGCCGAGGTGAAAAACGCCCTCCCGCTTGCGGTGGTGCTTACTATAGCCGCGGCAGGCAGCGAGGGTTCAAGAAGCTGCGTCATAACCAAAGAGGACGGTATGCTCAAACGCGGCATCGGGTATGAGATCCTGCGTTCAAAGTTCTCGATCATGGATCCCGCGCTCACACAGACCCTGCCCGCGTATCAGACAGCCTGCGGCTGCACCGACATAATGGCTCACGTTTTCGAGCGGTATTTCACGAATACAAAGGAAGTCGAGATAACAGACCGTCTCTGCGAAGCGGTGCTTCTCACAATGGTCAAAGAGGCTCCCCGCGTTATTGCAGACCCGGATAACTACGATGCCCGCGCAAACATCATGTGGGCTGGAATGGTAGCTCACAACAACATCGTCGGCGTAGGCAGACAGCAGGACTGGAACAGCCACGGGCTTGAACACGAGCTTTCGGGACTGTACGATGTGGCGCACGGCGCGGGACTTGCGGTGATAATGCCGTCATGGATGCAGTATGTGTATAAGCACAACGTCCTGCGGTTCTGTCAGATGGCAACGCGGGTGTTCGGCTGTCAGATGAATTTTGAAAACCCCGAAGCTACCGCAGTCGAGGGTATTCAGCGTTTCCGCTCATTCCTGCACGGTATCGGTATGCCGATCAATTTTGCGGAACTCGGCGCAAAGGAAGAGGATATCCCGGCACTTGTGGAAAAACTCGGCATAGGGGACGGAAAACTCGGCGGATTTATGGAACTCGACAAAAACGATGTGACGGAGATCTACAGGATCGCGGCTCACGCTTCTCTTTAAGGAGGATATGATGAGAATACTTTTTATCGGCGGGACAGGCACTATCAGCATGGCGATAACCCGTCAGCTTGCGGAGCGCGGCGACGAACTGTACCTGCTCAACCGCGGGAACAGGAACCATGACCTGCCGGAGAATGTGAAGATAATACAGTGCGACATAAACGACGAGAAAGCCGTTTCCGAAAAGACCGCGGGAATGGGATTCGACTGTGTGGGGGAGTTCATCGGATTCGTTCCCGCGCAGCTTGAACGGGACTTCCGGCTGTTCGCGGGAAAGACAAAGCAGTTTATCTATATAAGCTCCGCGTCGGCATACAGAAAGCCCATGCAGGGATATGTGATAACCGAGGAAACTCCGCTTGAAAACCCGTACTGGGAGTATTCCCGCAATAAGAAAGCCTGCGAGGAATACCTTATGGAGCGGTACGAAAAGGACGGCTTCCCGGTAACGATAGTCCGTCCGAGCCACACCTACGACGAGCGCAGCGTACCGCTGGGAGTTCACGGAAACGGCGGGAGCTGGCAGATCGTAAAGCGTATCAGAGAGGGCAGACCTGTGCTGATCCACGGTGACGGCACATCGCTCTGGACGATAACCCACAATTCCGACTTTGCGAAAGCGTACATCGGGCTTATCGGCAATCCCGCCGCGATAGGGGAGAAATTCCACATCACAACGGACGAGAGCGTAAGCTGGAACGAGATATACGGCTATATCGCACAGGCGCTGGGCGTGCAGTTAAAGCCGTACTATGTGTCGTCGGAAACGCTTGCCGCGCTCGGAAAGAAGTACGACTTCACCGGCAGTCTTATCGGTGACAAGGCTTGCTCGGTTGTGTTCGACAACTCGAAGGTGAAGAAGCTCGTCCCGGGGTTCAGAGCGGAAGTATCGGCAAGAGAGGGCATACGCCGCACAGTGGAGTATGTGCTTGCACACCCGGAGTGTCAGCATGACGATGAAGAATTTGACAAATGGTGCGATGATGTTATCGCGGCGGCAGAGAGTATGAAGGAGAATTTCAATGGTTGACGTAAAGGGAAAATGGGCGCTGATAACAGGCGCGGCAAGAGGTATAGGCTATGGTGCGGCGAAGTTCATGGCGGAGCGCGGCTGCAACCTGATACTGCACGGAAGAACCGCTGAACACTGCGCAAAAGTGCTTGAAGAAGCCAAGGCACTCGGAGTCGAAGCGTATGCGGTCGGCGCGGAGTTCTCCGATCTTTCGCAGGTGGAGAAGATGCTCGGAGACATAGACGCACTCGGAAAGCCGGTGGATATCATACTTAACAACGCGGGCATACAGGTGGCATACCGGACGGAGTATCTTAAAACCCCGGCGGAGGATTACGAAAAAAGCTTTCTGATAAACACGATAGCGCCGATGATGATAGTTTATCATTTTCTGCCGAAAATGCAGGAGCGCGGTTTCGGGCGGATAGTCAACACAACGAGCGGTATTCGCCTTGAGCCGGAGCAGGCAGGCTATTCCGCAAGCAAGGCGGCGCTCGACAAGGTGACAATGGATCTCGCTTCAAAGTACGACGGAACGGACGTGATGATAAACATAACCGATCCCGGCTGGTGCAGAACGGATCTCGGCGGTCAGCACGCGCCGAACGCTCCCGAAAGCTCGCTGCCCGGAGTGGCAGTCGGCGCGTTCGTTGACGACAAAAAGTCCGGCAGGAATTTTGCTGCCGGAAACTTCTACGGCATGACCCTCGAACAGGCTGTGCAGCACGCAGAAAAGAATATCCCGAAATATACGGGTTCTATAGGATAAAAAGATAAGGGGGCGAGCAGCCCCCTTTCAGTCTGTCGAAAAATTTCCTTTTTCGACAGACGTCCTACGCGGACAGCGGCAGGGCGGACCCTGCACCCATGCCGTTTCACGGAGATTCGGGCATCTGTGGAAAGATATGAGACTTTATTGACAAACAGAAGGGGGCTGCTCGCCCCCTTTATCTTATCCTTTGGACGTTATCATAAATACTCTTTATCACTTTGGCAGGGCTTCCCACGGCGATCATGTTTTCGGGAATGTCCTTTGTAACCACCGAGCCTGCACCGATAACGGCATTGTCGCCTATCGTGACTCCCGGAAGCACGACACTTCCGGAGCCAATCCACACGTTTCTGCCTATGCGTATCGGCTTCGGGTGCAGGTCAGCCCGCTCCTCCGGCAGCATACCGTGGTTAAGCGTCGCAAGCACGGTGTTATGACCGATAAGCGAGCCTGCACCGATGTAGATGCCGCCCTGATCCTGAAACTTGCAGCCCGCGTTGATGAACACCGCGCCCTCGATGTGGATATTCTTTCCGCAGTCGGTGTAAAACGGCGGGAACAGCCCGAAATGCTCATCAAGCTGCTGACCGGTGAGTTTTTCCATAAGAGCGCGCAGTTCATCGGGCGTATGATACGAACCGTTTATCTCGGCTGTTATCCTCAGCGCTTCCTGGCTTAACTCGTGCATTTTCAGATGAACGGGAGAACCGCCCTTTACCGCTTCCCCGCTGTTCATTATTCCGATAAATTCCTCTGTTGTCACCTTGATCTCTCCATTTAAATCACAGATATCGTAATTGTCACATCGCCGTTTCCGAGAAGCTCCGAAAGCTCGCCTGCAGTCTTGCCCGTGATATGACCGAGCCTTGTATAAGCCCACGAATTTGAGCCGTAGAATATCACGATATTGCTGCCGGAATAGAGAACTATGTCGCCTGCGGAAGCAGTGGTCTGCACATCATTCCGGGCAATGCTTTTTCCGAGAGAGCCTACCTGCTCAAATCCGCCGTACATCGACATCTGTATCACTATCGGCTCTTCCGCGGCAAGCTTCCGGAGAGCATTCACCGACTCATTGTCTTCCCATTCAACAGATACAGGAGTTCCGTTGATCGCAAGTCCGAGCATTGTTTCTTTTGTCTCCTCTGCGTTATCCGCAGCCGTTTGCGTTTCAGCCGCCGTGACCGTCTCCTGCGCTGCCGCTGTGT
Source organism: Ruminiclostridium sp. (assembly GCA_017941355.1). Lineage (GTDB taxonomy): Bacteria > Bacillota > Clostridia > Oscillospirales > Ruminococcaceae > Ruminiclostridium_E. The sequence goes on from JAGAWN010000016.1 coordinate 6,418, forward strand.
CTGCTTCTGCCCTGCAGGACGCGAGAGACATTATTATCATTGCAACCGAGAGCAATTCCCTGAACATAGACGTACTCACCTCAGATATTCCGTGTAGAATTCCGCAAGCTTATCAAACGGAATGACTTTCTTCTCACCGCCGTCATACAGGTCTGTATGCACCGCGCCTCCGATAACGAGAAACTCCTTGTTGTCGGTGTACTTACTGCCCTTTATCATATTCTCATAGGCATCTTTTCCGAAGTAGAAAGAGTGCGCCTTGTCGCCGTGCATCACCATTACTGCGGAACGTATCTCATTGGAGTATTGCAGGATAGGCATATTGATGAATGACATACAGCCGGTCTTGTTCCAGCCGCCGTTGGAGTTCAGCGAGCGTTTGTGATAGCCGCGGGGAGTTTTGTAATAATCGTAGTAATCCTTTACGAAGAACGGCGCGTCCTCCGGCAGAGGATCGACTACACCGCCGCCAAGTTCATACTCGCCGGACTTATAATCCCTGATCCGCTGAGCATTAAGAGCCTGCTTCGCGGCATACCGCTTTTCCTCGCTGTCATCGGCATCAAAATACCCTTTTGCGTTCACGCGGGTCATATCGTACATGGTAGATGCAACCGTCGCCTTAATACGGGTATCCAGTGCGGCAGCGTTTATCGCCATTCCGCCCCAGCCGCATATACCGAGAATACCGATCTTTTCCGGGTCAACGTTTTCCTGAACGGAAAGGAAGTCAACGGCAGCCATAAAATCCTCGGTGTTGATGTCGGGAGAAGCCATGTATCTCGGCTGACCTCCGCTCTCGCCGGTGAATGACGGGTCAAAAGCAACGGTAAGGAATCCGCGCTCCGCAAGCGTCTGTGCATACAGACCGCTGCACTGCTCCTTGACCGCGCCGAACGGTCCGCACACTGCGACAGCGGATAGTTTTCCTGCTGCGTTTTTGGGAGTGTACATATCGGCGGCGAGAGTTATGCCGTAGCGGTTATGGAAGGTGACCTTCTTATGGTCTGTCTTGTCTGATCTCGGGAAAGTCTTATCCCATTCCTGCACTAATGTGAGCATTTCGTCTTTCATTTCATATTCCTCCGTATTATTTGATGTCATCAGTATAACACATTTTGCCGGAAATGTAAAATATCTATTTTGAATTGACTGTCATTCTTGACAGGAATAGCAAAATGATTTATAATATATGCAGAAAACGCGGAGGTGTACTATGGAAATACGGGTATTACGCTATTTTCTCGCAATTGCACGAGAGGAAAACATGACAAGAGCGGCAGAGCGCCTGCATATATCGCAGCCCTCGCTCTCAAAAGAGATAAAAAAACTCGAAGATGAACTGGGGCATGAGCTGTTTATCCGCACGAACAAAAGTATGCTGCTGAATGACGAGGGAATGCTGCTGCGCAAGCGTGCCGAGGACATTGTCGCAATGGTGGACAAGACCGCCGAGGAGTTCAGTCAGCTTGACAGTATCATCGGCGGAGAGATACGCATAGGCTGTGCGGAAAGCTTTCTGATAAAATACCTCGCGCGGAGCATAAGATCGTTCAAGGAGCAGTACCCGAACTTCATATTCCATATATTCAGCGGCGATACCGAACCTGTCGCGGAACGCCTTGACCGCGGACTGCTTGATCTCGCAGTGATAGCTGAACCGCCGAATCTGACAAAGTACAATTATCTCTCTGTCCCCGAAAGCGACAAATGGGGACTTGTGATGCTCCGTGACAGCCCTCTCGCGGAAAAAGAATATGTCACCCTTGAAGATCTCTACGGACTGCCGCTGTTCTGCTCAGAGCAGTCTATCCGTGTGGATTTTCCGCGCTGGTGCGGCGATAATACCGACAAGCTCAGTTTCGCCGGAACGGTCAACCTCGCATATAACGGCTCTGTTTTCGTGAAAGAGGGACTTGGATACCTGCTGGCATTTGAGCATCTGATAGATACAAGCGCGGAAAGCGGGCTTTGCTTCCGTCCTATCATGCCTACTCTTGAAACGAATATGTATATCATCTGGAAAAAGTACCAGGTATTCTCACCGATAGCGGAACTGTTCCTGAAAAGACTCAGGCAGGATTACAGCTGACGCAGTACCCTTTTCGACGCGGTATGACGGCTCATTCGTTTTTTCGCAAAACCCTTGACTTTTTTTGCGGTTAGTGGTATATTATAGGTTATACGAGACTAACAGCACAATACGGTTAGTTTTCGCTAATGTATGGGTATCTGTGAAATCCGCACGGAGTTCGGAGATACCCGCATATTAATGAAAGGGTGTATTTGAATGAGTGCATTAAAAAATATCGCGTTTCTTGCGGGAGGATTTCTTATCGGAACAGCAGGAGTAAAGATCCTCACTTCCAAAGAGGCTAAGAAAGTCTATGCTCACACGACGGCAGCCGTGATACGCGCAAAGGACTGTGTTATGACACAGGCTACAAAAGTCCGTGAGGGCTGCGGCGACATTCTCGCGGACGCGCATGACATCAACGAAAAGCGTGACGCGGAAGATACAGTCTGCGAGGTCATAGAAGACGAAGCCGCTTCCGGAACTTCCCCGGAGGAAGTATGAAGTGCGTCATACTGCATGAGTCCCACGGGCGCATGAGGGTACATATCGCGGGCAGCAGAATGTCTTTCCGGCAGGCAGATATCCTCGATATCTATCTGCGCTCAAAGCCGTTCGTCACGTCAGTAAAGGTGTTTGACCGCACCGGCGACGCGGTGATAAGATACAGTGGCTCCCGCGCGGAGACCGTTGCGGCTCTCGCGGCTTTTTCGTACAGCGATGAGACCGCAAACGCGCTTGTACCCGAACATTCCGGCAGAGAGCTTGACCGGAGATTCGAGGACAAACTGATAACCGAGATATCCAAACGTATCGTAAGCAGGCTGCTGATACCTGCACCGGTAAGATTCGCGATATCGGTGATAAAATCGCTGAAATACGTCCGTGAAGCACTCCGCGCGATAGCAAACAGAAGAATAGAAGTAGCCATACTCGACGCTACCGCTATCGTGATCTCGCTGATACGCGGGGATCAGAAAACCGCTGCATCTGTGATGTTCCTGCTGAAAGTGGGAGAACTGCTGGAGGAATGGACGCACAAGCGTTCTGTCGATGATCTTGCGAGAACAATGTCGCTGGGCGTTGACAAGGTGTGGCTGAAAACCGCGGATACGGAAGTTATCGTTCCCATAAACAAGGTGTCTGCGGGCGATGAGATAGTAGTCCGCACGGGGGGAATGATACCGCTGGACGGCAAAGTGATATCCGGCGAGGCGGAGGTCAATCAGGCTTCCATGACCGGCGAATCCATGCCTGTCCACAAAAAGGCGGGAAGCTACGTCTATGCCGGAACGGTAGTCGAGGACGGCAGCGTTGTGATCTGTGTTGACAAGATCTCCGGCAGCGGAAAATATGACCGCATCGTAAAAATGATCGAGGAGTCGGAAAAGCTGAAATCCGAAGCCGAGAGCAAAGCCTCTCACCTTGCGGACAGACTTGTTCCGTACAGTCTCGGAGGGACGCTGCTGACATACCTTATTACCCGCAATACCGCAAAAGCGCTGTCGATACTTATGGTGGATTTCTCCTGCGCGCTGAAGCTTGCAATGCCGGTATCGGTCATCTCCGCAATGCGGGAAAGCAGCACACACGGCATTACCGTAAAAGGCGGGAAATTCCTCGAAGCCGCCGCGGAAGCCGATACCATAGTTTTCGACAAGACGGGAACGCTTACCCACGCCGAACCGAGAGTTGCAAGAATAATCACTTTCGGCGGGTGCGACGAAAACGAGTGCCTGCGCCTTGCGGCGTGCCTTGAAGAGCATTACCCGCACTCGATAGCGAACGCGGTGGTGAAAGAAGCGGAGAAACGCGGGCTGCTCCACGAAGAGAGACATTCGGCTGTGCAGTACGTCGTCGCGCACGGCATATCGAGTTCCATAGACGGCAGGAAAGCCGTTATCGGCAGCTACCATTTCGTTTTTGAGGACGAGGGTACGCAGGTGCGGGAAGACGAGAAGCACAAGCTGGAGGAACTGCCGGCGGAGTATTCTCACCTGTTCCTCGCGGTGGGCGGCAGTCTTGCGGCTGTGATATGTATTGAGGATCCTTTGCGTGCGGAAGCCGCCGAGGTAGTTTCCGGGCTGAAAAAACTCGGTATCACAAAGGCGGTGATGATGACCGGGGACAACAGGCGCACTGCCGAAGCGGTCGCTGCAAAAGTGGGCGTAGATGAATTTTACAGCGAGGTGCTGCCGGAGGACAAGGCTGAGTTCATCAGAAAAGAACACGCTGCCGGACGAAAGGTGATAATGATAGGCGACGGGATAAACGATTCTCCCGCCCTGTCGGAAGCCGACGCGGGTATAGCGATAAGTTCGGGCGCGGCGATCGCAAAAGAGATAGCGGATATAACGATATCCGCGGACGATCTCTACTGCCTGCTGACGCTCAGGAAGATAAGCATGGAACTGATGAAGCGCATAGATCTGAACTACCGCGCAATAATCGGGTTCAATCTCGGGCTTATAATTCTCGGTGTTGCCGGGGTACTGCCGCCCGCAGTATCGGCATTTCTGCATAACTCTTCCACCATTGCGATCGGTGCCGCAAGCATGAGGAATTATCTGAAAGAGAACTCGGAAAACCGGGACTGAGATAAACAGAGCTGCCGTGCCGCGGAGATCCGAACATCCGCGGAAAGATAAAAGACTTTATTGACAAAAAAACCTCCTTATCGGAAGTTATCCGAGAAGGAGTTTTTTTTGCCGGTCAGTTATCCTGCTCCTCAGGCGTTTTCCCGCTGTATCTGACGCAGAGCATGGTAATGTCATCGGAATGGGGTATGCTGCCCACAAACGCGCTTACAGCCGAATTCATATTTTCTATAAGCTTTTCCGGCATAGCGTCCGGTTCCTTGTTCAGCACCGAAAGCATACGCTGCGTTCCGAACATCTCATTGCCGGCTCCCATCGCTTCCGGCGCTCCGTCCGTATATACGAACAGCGTTCCGCCGGGTTCGATATCGAACTCATACTCCGTGTATTTTTTATTTCTGACACCGAGAACAAAGCTGTGCTTATCCTTCACAAGTTCAAATTCCCCGCCCGGCTTCCTTATCATGGGGTATTCGTGACCCCCGTTCGCTGCCGTGACATGACCCGCGGATATATCCATTACCCCGAACCACACCGTCACAAACATTTTGTTTCTGTTGTTTTCAAGGATACTGAGATTTGTCCGGGTCAGCACCTCCGCCGGCGAAAGACCCTCCATTGCGTAGTTCTTGATAAGCATTTTCGACATCATCATAAACAGCGCTGCCGGTATCCCCTTCCCTGATACGTCCGCTATGACAAGTCCCAGACGCTTTTCGCCGATGAAGAAGAAGTCGTAGAAATCCCCGCCGACTTCCTTTGCGGGAACCATTGAAGCGCTCAGTTCAAATTCCGGTCTGTCGGGGAACTCTACCGGAAGAATACCGTTCTGTATCTTCGCGGCAAATTCGAGTTCAGTCTCAACTCTCTGCCGCTCGCCTGCCAGCCGCAGGTTTTCCTGTGTATTGCGTTCTATCTCTGCCGCAAGTTCCGAGATACTGTCGGCAAGTCCGCCCACTTCGTTTTCCGCCTTTATCTCCGACATTTTCTTTATCACAGCCGTGCTGTCCTTGGTTTCCATATACTCACGGACGCTCTCGTTGATGCGGACGGTAGGTCTTACCGCACGGCGGTAAATGAACAGGATCAGCAGTCCGTTGGTAAGAAGCAGCACTATGATACCCAGCAGTATCATAAAACGGAGGTTGTCGTCAAGAGTCCGAGCAAAGCTTGACCAGTTGTATTTGAAACACATGACATATCTCTGCTCACCGTTTATGAACACCGGAACGAACGCCAGCAAAGACAGCGAATTGTTCCCCATAACGTCAAGTTCCTGATATACAATATCTCCGTAATCCACTCCGTAAGTCCCGTTCCGGATCTTTTCCAGCGCTTCATAGCTGTCTTTCATACGGTAATATGTACCGAGCTTGTGTGAGCCTGTACCGTCGGTGGAACTGCTGCATTCAAAAATAATGTACAGATCGTCTTTCTCTTCTTCGCAGAGATCGTCATTGCTGCGGATATCGAAACAAAAAACGCTGTCAAAGCTGCCGGATCCCCGTTTTTCATCAAAGTACGAAACGATATGATTATACATAGCTTTCAAAAAAGCCCGCCGGTCTTCCTCTGTGCGTTCATAAATGTCCGGCATCTCCACAACACCGTGGGAATAATACTCAAGCGTATCCTCATAAATACTCTGAAGCTCTGTTTTCGGTTCGGACATCATCTCCGGGTCTTTCTGCCACTCGTCAAGGACTGTCCCCGCAAGCTCCGGGGACATGAACAGACCTGTATATTGCGTTATCTCCTTTGATATCTTGTCCATGTTCAACTGTATGTACATATTCCTGGTTCCGTTGATAACAATAAAACCGATAACAGCCATAGTCAGCATTACCATAACCGAAACAATGGCACTTACCTGCAGCGCAAGTTTCCTTGTTTTTCTCATCAAATGCACCTCTGAGATCAGGCGTGATCCCGATTAAACTCCAACGTTCAACACGGTGTCACATTACGTTCTCACCCGCCGGAACGAGCCGCTTTGCCCCGGATGGCAGAGTTTATTTTACGTCCTGCGGATCGAGTCTCTGCCTTTCCACAAGTTCCGCAAAAAAGCCTCCCTTTTCGATAAGTTCGCCGTAGGTGCCGTCCTCGATAACATTCCCCTTGTCAAGCACGAGTATGCGGTCGCAGTGGCGTATCGTGGAAAGCCTGTGCGCGATCACGATACGCGTGCAGCCCATAGCGTCCAGCGCGTCCGAGACCTGCTTCTGCGTCTTGTTGTCAAGTGCGCTCGTGGCTTCGTCGAACATCAGTATTTTCGGTTTCGGCGCGACAGCTCTTGCGATCATAATGCGCTGTTTCTGTCCGCCGGAGATACCTCCCTGCCCCTCCGAGATCAGCGTCTGCATACCCATAGGCATATTGCGGATATCATCTGCGATACCGGCTTTCTCGGCAGCTTCCCAGGCATCGTCAAGAGTAAGCTCCGGCGCAGTTATGACTATGTTGGAGTAAATATCGCCCTGGAACAGCCCGCCCGTCTGCATCACCGTTCCGATCTTCCTGCGCAGAGAGCCGAGATCGAGACTGTTGATGTCCTTTCCGTCATAGTATATCGCGCCTTTCTCCGGCTTTTCAAATCCCAGCAGCAGGCGCATGAGCGTTGACTTTCCGCAGCCTGTTCTGCCTACGATCGCCACATATTCGCCCGGACGTATTTTCAGAGTAAGGTTGTTGATGATATACGGGGAGTTCTCTTTGTAGCGGAAATACACGTTATTCAGTTCGATACCGCCGGAGAGCCTTGTCACCGTCTCACGGTCGCCGGAATTCTCCGGTTCCGCTTCCAGAAACGGCTTTGCCATATCGAGGGTGGGCTTTATCCCGGCAACCGTGAGAGCTATCCCTGCAAGTGACGAGAACGCGCCCATTACCGAACTGTACGCTGCCGTGAAAGCGAAGTACGACGACTGATCCACCCCGCTCTCCACCGCGAGGAAATACAGGATTATATTTGAACCGAGACTTATTGCGAGATTTATGACGCTGTTGACCTTAATGAACGCGGGCGGCGCATAGACATAGGAAATGCCCTTGGTATAAAGGTTCAGCCACCGTGCGAAAACGCGCTTTTCCGCGCCCGCAAGCTTTATCTTCTGGATACCGGTTATCATGGAGTATGACATACCGGATTCTTTCGCCTCATTCTCCATTATCTGCTTTGTAAGACGTATCTGGATAAGCGACGACACGGTGCTGAATATCACCGTCACAAATATTATCAGCAGCGACGGCACCACCAGCGCGGGCGCAAAGCTGAATATCTGCGTGATATACAGCAGCGACATCAGCGAAGTCAGTCCCGTTGACATCAGCGTACCGAGCAGCATATCGCACAGCGAGTTCACCGACATGGAACGCTGTGTAAGCTCACCGGCGCTGTACCTGCGGAAAAAGTCAGCAGGCAGCGACATGACGCGCATCATCATCGAAGCCTGTATGCCGAGGGACGTTTTGCTCTGGATCCGCGACATATACATCTCCTTGACCGAGCTTATCAGCTGCGAGGAAAGGCTTGTGCATACCAGACAGACAGCAATGGATATCAGCATAGATATGTTCCCGCTTGAAAGCACGGGACCCGTCAGCGCCTTTGTAATGCGCGGCACCATCATTCCCACAAGCGTTACCGCGAGGGTGGCAAGCACTATCAGCGTTATGTCGTTCGCGGACAGGCAGTTCTTCATATAAAGCATGAGATCCGGGATACCGATCTTCCGCTGCGGCAGCGGTCTGTAAAAGCAGTACCCCTTACGCTCAAAAAGTGCCGCTGTCTTTCTGTTGACCCGTACCCTGTTTCCAGTTTTGCCGTCAGTGTAATAATATCCGCGAAACAGCCCCGGCAGCAGCGCGGCAGGCTCCCCGCCGTCCTTTCCGAACGCGAGTATCACGCCGTACGCGTCCTTGTACCAGCCGTCCTCCAGCGCTATCTCACGCCGCATTATCCCATAGGGGCGCAGACAGTAATCAATGTACTCTTCCTTGTCCCTGACCGATCTCGGAACTTCCACGGGCTTGCAGTGGTAGTATTTAAGCACCTCGTCTATAGCCTGACCGGTGATTATGCGGTCATCGCTTATCCTCGACGCGTATTTCTCACCCATTACAACGCCGGCAGCTCCAAGCAGCGAATCCTCAAACAACTGCTGATCGAGATCGCTTCTTTGCTGTATCTGTTTTTCAAACCAACCCATTATTCAATACACACTTTCAGATTTATGTTGTCGTCCGGCACCGCGGCAGCACGTTACGGACTTCTCTACTCATTGGTGACGAGTTCTGTGTAAACGCCGCCGAGTGCCATCAGTTCATCATGCGTTCCGCGTTCGGCAACTTTTCCGTGATCGAGTACGATTATCTCGTCGCAGTCGCGTATCGTTGACAGCCTGTGAGCAATTACGATGCAGGTGATGCCCCGGTCAACGATAGACTTCACGACATCGTACTCCGTCTTTGCGTCCAGCGCGGAAGTCGCTTCGTCGAGAATAATAATCGACGGATCCTGCGCAAGCACGCGGGCTATCTCAAGTCTCTGCCTCTGACCGCCCGAAAGATCACGCCCCCCGGAGGTGAGCCGGTACCTGTAGCCGCCTTCGCGCTGTATTATATCCTCGTGTATCTGTGCGTCGCGCGCCGCGAGTATCATTTCAAAGTCCTTTATGGACTCGTCCCACATTTTGATGTTGTTGGCGATCGTGTCCTCAAAAAGCGTGATATCCTGATCCACTACCGCCACCGATCCGGTCATTACCGCACGGGGGTATTCGCTGCGCGGTTTCCCGTCAAACAGTATCTCGCCCTCCCACGGATCGTAAAGCCCCGAGATAAGCTTTGAAAGCGTGGATTTGCCGCAGCCGGAGGCTCCCACGAACGCCACCCTGCTTCCGGGCTTCATCTTCATCGAGAAGTTCTCGATCAATGCCTCGCCAAGCTTTGAGTAGCCGAAGGTCACATTCTTCAGTTCAACGTTTCCGCGCAGCTTTTCTTTCGGTGCATTCTCCGCGCTCTCATTGCCGACGACATTACTGTCCGACGGGTATTCCATAACGTCCTCGACGCGCTCCATCTGAGTACGCATCTCCTGTATCGTCTGACCCGCGCTCACAAGCGTCATCGCCGGAGACATGAACGAACTTAAAAACCCCTGGAACATCTGGAGGATACCCAGCGTGAACTCGCCCTCCATTACGAACCAGATGCCTATAACAAGCACCGCGTACCCCGCAAGCGTGCTGAAAAACATCGGTATCATTCCGATGATCTCGTTCGTTTTCGAGGCTTTGACCGCCTGCGAATTAACGGAAGCCTGATATCCCGCCCACTTGCGGAAAAAGCCGTTTTCCGCGCCGCTCGCCTTTATGGTCTCCACCATTTCGATGCCGGAAACGGTAGTCGAGGAAAGCTTGGCGCTGTCACGCTGCATGACGCGGGTAATGTTTATGCGCTTCGCGGAGATGATACGCGACATCACGATGTTGAGCAGCAGCGTACCTAACCCGATCGCGGTCAGTATGATGCTCCTCTGAAGCATAAGCACAAGATAGAACACCATCATGATCGTGTTCAGCGCGAGAGGTGCGACAGTATTCACAACAGTCTCCGCAATGGATTCATTCGTTGCGCGGCGCTGCTGGATATCTCCCGCCATTCGCTGAGAGAAGAACTCCATCGGCATACGCAGGACTTTCCACATATATGAGGTGCTGCCGATAACAGCCATTTTACCGCTGATCTTCAGCGAGTATATCGTCTGCACCCACGAAACCGTCAGCTGCAGAACGGCAAGTCCGATCATTATCCAGATGAACGGCATGAGCCAGTCCCGGTTCACTCCGGTCAGCAGCCTGTCCATAAAGACCTGCGACATTATCGGGTTGATTATGCCGAAAAGGTACGCGATCACCGTTGTGAGCATAACGAACGCTACCGCGGCGCCCGCACCGGCAAGACGCTTCTTCGCAAATCCCAGAGTGCTTTTTCTCTTTCCGCCGGGCTTGAAATCGGGACCCGGAACAGGCACTACCGTGACACCGGTGAAGGATCTGTCGAACTCCTCCTGCGAGACCTTCACAAAGCCGCGCGCGGGATCGTTTATGTAAGCGTACTTGCCCTTGAATCCGCAGAGTACGACGAAATGATTGAAGTTCCAGTGTATTATGCAGGGGAACTGACAGTTCCTGCGTATCGACTCCGCGCTCTTGCGGAAGCCCTTTACATTGAAGCCGTAACTCCGGGCTGCAAGATAGATACTCTTCGCGTTGGAACCGTCGCGGGAAATGCCGCAGTCGGCGCGCACCTGCTCCAGCGGCACCCATTTGCCGTAGTACGCCATAAGCATGGCAAGCGAAGCCGCGCCGCATTCCAGCGCTTCAAGCTGCATTATCACCGGCACCCTGACCGTGCCTTTTGTTATTGTTGATTTTATCTTTTTTTCACTCATCATGTTCCGATTCTTTCTGAAACAGTTTCCCGTCACGGTAACGCTATGTGACGGCTGGCACCGCACGAAGCCGCTTTATCTGAATAAAAACGCGATCGGGGACAGGGACTCCACGACTACCTTTGACTCATAGTATCCGTCGGCAAGAGGTACCGGTACGGATCCCACAGTCCTGTCAAACTCGTCCGTTATCACCGCCGCTATCTCGTATTCCTGCGAGCCTATGCGAACGGGCATATTCGCGGAGAGAGGATAAGGAGTCGCTTCGGTAAGATAAATATACGCTTCGCCGTTTTTTACTTCTGCCATTGCCTTGACCGCAGTCTCGATCTGTCCCACCGAAGCCCACGCGATAAACCCCGCAAGCAGAGTTATCACCGCCGCGAGCAGCACCCATATCCCGGGATTCGTGACTTTAAGGTAGTCGTTGAGCTGCTCCGGCGAGTTTATCCTGTCAAGAGCCTGCTGATTGAATATTTTTCCTTTTTTCTCTTCCATATCCGTACCTTTCTGTTGATCTCAGCTGATCGCGTGTTCCCCGGACATACGGTATTCATTCTTCAGTTTTACCGTTGTATTTAAGGCAGAGCATCGTCAGATCGTCAAACTGCGGAGCCGTACCGACAAACTCCCCGACAGCAGATGTCATATTGCCGAGCAGCTTTTCCGGCAAAGCGTCCGGTTCCCTGTTCAGAACCTCCAGCATACGCTCGGTGCCGAAGAGTTCATTGCCGGAGTCCGTGGCTTCCGCGGCTCCGTCGGTGTACACGAATACCGCGCCTCCCGGTTCAAGGTCAAACCCGTACTCCGTGTACTTCTTTTTCTTCATCGCGCCGAGAACGAAACCGTGCTTGTCTTTCAGCATCTCAAACTTCCCGTCCGGCTTTCTTATCATGGGGTACTCATGTCCCCCGTTCGCCGCCGTGACATGACCCGTCACGATATCCAGCACCGCGAACCACACCGTGACAAACATCTTGTTCCTGTTGTTCTCGCAGACAACGGCGTTCGTCCTGTTCAGCACCTCCGCAGGCGGCAGTCCCATCATGGCGTAGTTCTTCACCAGCATCTTCGACATCATCATAAACAGCGCGGCAGGTACGCCCTTGCCGGAAACGTCGGCTATGACAAGACCGAGATGCGTGCTGTCCACAAAAAAGAAGTCGTAGAAATCCCCGCCGACTTCCTTTGCGGGATCCATTGAAGCAAAGAGCGAGAATTCCGGCATATCCGGGAACTCCGCAGGCAGCACATCATTCTGTATCCGCGCCGCGAGGTCAAGTTCAGCCGCGACTCTCTCCCTCTCCGCGGTCAGCCGCAGATTCTCCTTGTTATAACGCTCGATCTCGATTATAAGATCGGATACACTGTCGGCAAGTCTGCCTATTTCGTTTCTTTCGGATATCGCCGTCAGTTTCTTTACGGTGTAAGCGCTGTTCTTATCCTCGATGTATCTCCGCACTCCGGCAGTCACCCGCACTGTGGGTCTTACCGCCTTGAAGTAGATAAACACCGCCAGCAGCAGATTGGTTGCAAGCAGCCCGATAATGCCCGGCACTATCATATTTTTCAGATTGACATTGAGTATCTCCTCAAATGATGACCAGTTGTATTCACAGCACAGCACATACCGCACCTGCCCGCCGGCAGGAACGGGAATCACAGCAACGAATTTAAGGATATTCTTCCCCGGATCCTCATATTCCCGGAACAGGATATCGCTGTCACCGTCATCGTATCCGCCGAGTATCATCGTATCTATCACTGTATAGGAGCTGTCACCGGGAACTGCCGTCCCCAGCTTGTGAATACCCGTTTCGTCGGTATCGGGACTGCACTCAAAAAGCACACGGATATCCCCGCTGTCCTTTCTGCGCAGTCCGTCATAATCACGGATATCGTAGCAGTACACGCTCTCCATAGCGTCTTGTCCGCGCTTTTCGTCAAAGAACGCGGTCAGATTGACGTACACGGCTCTCAGGAATGCCAGCTTTTCCTTTTCGCTCCATGCTTCTACCGCCGTCAGATCTATCGTGCGGGCAAACTCGGAGTACATCAGTTCAAACTCGTAATCCGACTGCATCGTCAAAAGTTCCTCATCGTCGGTGACCGCGGTGACGGCTTCCGGATCTTTCAGCCACTCGTCAAACACCCACAGCGTAATATCCGGATCCATGAAAAGATCCCTGTATTCGCCTGCTTCATTTGAGATCTTTCTGATGTTTGATTCTATGTACATATTCCTGGTCCCGACAATAACGATAGAACCGATAAGCGCGAGCGTGACCAGCAGCATCAGCGTTACCGCCGCACTGACCTGTAAAGCAAGTTTTTTTCTCTTCTTCATACCCTCACCCGTAGGGATATTTTCCGTAAACGTATCACTTTCAGAGGTTCCTTTTATTAATGTCTGCTCATCAGCCAACAAATTGCTTCATAGCGCAGCTTGAAGCAATTTGTTCGTCCGAAGGACGAAATGAGCTTGACATCAAGGAATGTGTCCGTTGTTTAAATGCACCGCAGGCGCATTTAAACAACATCTGAAAATCTGTTTTGCAGATTTTCAGCCAATAACTGCCAAAAGGCAGTTATTGAGGACACATTATTATATCATTATGCGGCATAAATGTCAAACCGGAACCGAATACAGGCTGTCGTTCCGGACAGTACCGGTCATATTACGGATATTCCCTTTTCGGGGCAGTATTCCATATAGCAGTCTCCCGACAGCGTTTTCCAGTAAAACGTGCCGTTCTCCAGCACCATATACCCGTGTTCCGAGCCGTTCTTCGGCAGCGACACCGAGCCGGGGTTGCAGTAAATGAACCCGTCATGTTCCTCGCACGCGGGAATGTGTGTGTGTCCGTGCAGCAGGATATCGCCCCTGTGAAGCGGAGGCGGATCGCCGCAGTTGTGAATATGCCCGTGGGTAGCGAATATCAGCCGTTTCCCGCAGGCAAGCAGCGCGTAGTCCGCCATTACCGGGAACTCCAGCACCATCTGATCCACCTCGGCTTCGCAGTTTCCGCGTACACAGAGAATGTCGTTCTTTATCCCGTTCAGCATTTCTGTCACCGCTTTCGGCGAGTATTCCTCCGGAAGATCGTTGCGCGGACCGTGATACAGCAGATCACCGAGCAGCAGGAGTCTCTGCGCGCCCTCCCGCCCGTATGCTTCCAGCAGCTTCCGGCAATAGTACGCCGAGCCGTGGATATCCGATGCAATAACCCATTTTATTTCTTCGTTCATTAAAATCACCCTATTATATAAGTATAGCTTATTGACGCGGTTTTGTCAAGAATTTCATATACGAAATCGTATCTGTGCCGGGGATACGGCGTACTGCATCGTCAAAATTAATCACATTATTGTAATATTGTACATTAATTAAATATCTCATTTGTAAATAATGTTAATTGCGCAAATCTATATAATATGATATAATAACAGTAATATAAAAAATAATAATACTCACCGATTCCGGAGGTACATATCATGCCCAAGAAACGAAAGGCCCTGAAACTCAGACTCACCCTGCTGTCTGCGATACCGGTGCTTGCCGCGTGTATCATACTTGTTGTTATCTACATAGTTGTCAGCTACCAGAGATATATGGCTATGTACAAGGACGAAGGACTTGCGCTTTCCAAAGCATACGCTTTATCAATAGAAAACACCATTGATTCACTTTCGCAGCAGTTTGACGTTGTTGACAAAAACACCGCCATAGTTGATGAAAGCATTTCCATTGACGACAGAAAAGCTATGCTCAAAGACGCTGCTTCCACCAGCACATTCAAAGACTTTTCTATCGCTTACAGCACCGGAAAGACCTACAGCGATACCGATATCTCCGCCCGCGAGTATTTCAAGCAGGCTATGGCAACGCAGGGTTCCTATGTGTCCAGTCCGGTAGTCCGTATGACCGATAACTCCATTACCATAATGATGGGTAAATTCTTCACCGCAAAC
Organism: Ruminiclostridium sp.; assembly: GCA_017941355.1. Taxonomy (GTDB): domain Bacteria; phylum Bacillota; class Clostridia; order Oscillospirales; family Ruminococcaceae; genus Ruminiclostridium_E. The sequence continues at coordinate 21,515 of JAGAWN010000016.1, forward strand.
GGCGAGAATTACGTCGTTTACGGCGGACTTGCCGCCGACACGTTCTCAAAGCTTGTCCAGGAAGTCCACTACGAAGAAAACGGCATCTCGTTCATTATGGACAAGGACGGTATCATCGTAGGAAGCAGCACGAACCTTGTCCCGCAGCTCACCGAGCTTAAAGGCGAACATACCCTCGGCAAGTCAATGACGGACGCTGCTGCCGCGGTATTGAGCAGCAAAGAGGGCAACGTTGAGTTCACACTTGACGGAAAAGCGTATATAGCGGGATTTGCGCAGATAAGAAGCGCCGAGGGCTGGTATGTGGTAACAGCAACTCCCAAACAGCCCGTACTTGACAGCATAATGACTGCTGCGCTGATGATAATCGTAGTAGCTATACTCGCAACTATCCTCTCGGTCATCATCACAGGGATCCGCATAAAGAACATAGCAGGCCCCGTTGCAGCGACCGCAAAGCGTATACAGGAAATGGCTGCGGGCGATATCACAACACCCGCTCAGATCTACAGGACAAACGACGAAATAGAAACTATGTCGGAAGCTTCCGAAACGCTTATAAACAACATGAGCGGCATCGTCAGCGATCTCAGCCGTGTGCTGACCGCGATATCCGAGGGCGATCTGACAGTCCGCACAAGCGTTGAATACCCCGGCGATTTTGTAGAGATCGAGAACGAGATCAACAGTATTCTCTCCGCACTCAACGGTATCATGTCGGATGTCAATATGAGCAGTACGGAAGTTCTCAACGGCTCAAATCAGATGGCAGAGGGTTCACAGTCCCTCGCGGACGGCACTACCCGTCAGGCTTCCGCTATCGAGGAGATCTCCGCTACTATCGCGGAAGTATCCACACAGATCGCGAATACCGCCCAGAACGCGGCAGAAGCCGGAAACCTTTCAAAACGCACTCAGGACAGAGTAAACGAGCAGGATACCGAGATACAGAACATGGTTCAGGCGATGAACGAGATAAGCTCCACATCGCAGGAGATCGAGAAGATCATAAAGACTATCGAAGATATCGCGTTCCAGACAAATATCCTTGCGCTCAACGCGGCTGTTGAAGCAGCCCGTGCGGGCGACGCGGGCAAGGGATTCGCGGTTGTCGCGGACGAAGTACGCAACCTTGCGAGCAAGTCCGCAGAAGCCGCAAGCAGCACAACATCGCTTATCAATGCTTCGATCGAGGCTGTCGGCAAGGGCAGCAAGATAGCGCTTGCAACCGCGGAATCCATGAAAGAGGTCAAGGATATGTCGTCCCAGACCGCAGATCTTATTTCGCAGATCGCATCGGCAAGCGCAGAGCAGAACGAGTCTATCCGTCAGATCACTACCGGCGTAGAGCAGATCTCGCAGGTAATCCAGACAAACTCCGCTACTGCCGAAGAGACCGCCGCTTCCTGCGAGGAGCTTTCCGGTCAGTCCAAACTGCTTCAGCAGCAGGTGGCAAGGTTCAGGATCCGCTGAGTATCACGGGAATATACAGAAAGATCCGCAGTATGAGAATACTGCGGATCTCTTTTTTTACGCCTGTTCATTACTGCTTTACCATGCACCGCTCCCCTCACCTTTCAGGAGATCAGGAATTGCGGAGCTTCTCCGATACCTGCGCAATGACCTCCGCGTCGGAGGTTCTGCCGATACTGCACTTCTGCCGGTTGTAGAAACCGCCGGGTGTGTCCCACAGGACGGGTACGAAGCCGTGTGAAGTCAGCTTGTCAAGAACGATGCCGAGGCACTCGGAAGAATCTGTATGCTCCGCGTCGGAAGCAAAGTTCTCACGCGGATAACGCGATGTCGTTTCACCGAGGAACACCGGTATTCCCTTTTCACCGAACGCCTTGTCGAGCAAAGCTATCTGACTGTCGGTGTAATCCAGCCATTTCTTCGAGCCTATCCGCTTTTCCCAGTACATCGAGTTGTCCACATAATGCACCGATACCATAAGGCGGTCGGGAACGCTGTCAGTCGGCATTGTGAACTTATCGGAGGTGGTGTTGTCGATGTTCGTCCAGTAACCGGAAACTATCAGGACTCTCCCGGCGTTGTTCCCGCCTGTGGCTCTCACCGCGTCAACGAAAGTCTGATTAAGCGTGTTGGTCATAAGGTAAGCATCGCTTTTCGACTGAGCGGTAAGTTCCCCGGACGAGTTGAACCGATCGCCGCCGAGATACTCGTTGAATCCCTCAAACACGAGAGTTTCGGGATAATCCTTGAAATACCCGGCTATCTGCGTCCAGAGCGTTGTGAATATGCCGGTGCAGCTTTCGAGATCGTTCCTGCGTATCACAAACTCGTCAAAGTGGTGGATATTCACCACTGCGTACAGTCCGTCGTTCATGCAGTAATCCACGATCTCTTTCACGCGGGCGAGATACTCCGGCGCGATAGTCCAGCTGCCGTCGTTCTTCATCATATTGCCCCAGAACACGGGTATGCGGACGGTGCTGAATCCCGCGTCCCGTATGCCGTCGATCATCTCCTGCGTAGTGACGGGCGCTCCCCAGCAGGTCTCATAGTCTGACGGCGTGTTGCTGCCTACCTCGGGGATCCACTCATAAGAGATTTTCTCGCAGCCGTGAGCCTCATAAGCCTCCATAGTGTTGCCGAGGTTCAGTCCTACCCCCATTCCCGCCGCAGCTTCCGCGGCAGTGAGCGAAAACACTGTCCCGGCAGGCTCATTCTCCGTTCCGGCAGCTTCATCGGCAGTATCCGGGGCAGTCTCCGCGGCAGCGGCGGTCGTTTCCGCTCTCTGCGATACGGCAGTGGCTCCTCCCGCACATGAACCTGTAACGACAAGTGCGAAAGCAAGAAATACGGTTCTTAATAGTTTTTTCATATTAATTCCTTTCCGGGACCGGTGCAGCGGTCTGACACCGGAGATCCAAGCGGATTGTCCGCGTATTGCATTATGGGTACTTTAAAACCGCTTTGAAAAGAGAAAAAAGACCGTTTGCAGTCATGGTTCCCGGGGCTGTCGTGCCTGTCTCATACGTTTATCGGCATAAGCCGCCTTTATCTGCCGTGTCCGTTGAGCAGCAGGCAGTCTTCCCTTTCATTCGCCGCGATCATTTGCTGACGGCGTTGAAGCTTCCGAGAAATCTCACGCTTTCACTGCTGCATATATCGTTTATCTGCTTCTCGGATATCCCGCCGGTAACTTCTATTATGTAGTTGTATCTGCCGAGCCTGCTGCCCTCCGGGCGGTCATGTATCGTGACAAGCTCCGCGCCGGTGCCGTGTATCCCGACGATTATGTCGTCGATCATACCCGCGTCGCAGGAAGCCGCAAACACGGCATTGCTGCCGCCCTTTACCGGCTCCCGCGCAAGCACATAGAACCGGGTCTTGTTCGCGTCGGTGATCTGAACGTTCTCCGCAAGCACCTCCAGCCCGTACAGTTCCGCGGCTCCGGGAGCTGCGACAGCGGCTATGCTCTTGTCCCCCTGTTCGGCAACATAAGCTGCCGCGGCGGCTGTACTGCCCATTTCCTCGGTCACGGCATCAGGCATATTCTCGCTTCTCCACTGCTCGGACTGCTTTATCCCCTGGGCATGAGAGCAGACGGTCTTTATGTCAGCCACCGAGGCTCCCGGAACTCCCATGAGCGTCTGACTTATGGGGATAACGACTTCCCCCACCACATACACATCATCGCGGCTCAGCAGCGCGTCAACGTAGTTGGTAACAGCTCCGCCGAGAGTGTTCTCCTGCGGTATCACCGCATAGTCGGCGGCTCCCGACGCGGCATCGGCTATAGCTTCATCTACGGTTGCTTTCGGTATGAAGCTGCCCTTTGAGTCAAAGAAAAACTTCGCGGCTTCTTCTGTGTATGTCCCCTCGGGACCCAGATAGCTGACAGCGGCGTTTTCCGGGAACGTTATCACCGTTTCCGCGCTGCCCTGCTGACCGTTTCCGCAGCCGGAAAGCAAAACCGCCGCAGCCAGCATGAATGATGCGATCCTATTCTTCATTGTGTGTTTCCTCCGTGTTTGCGGTGATCTGTAAACGATCCTGCATATATTGAATAACGATACAGCCGGAACTTCCGGCTCCGTTGTTTCGGTATCGTGAGCAATGTTATTCTCAATTATAACAGAAAAAGCATCAGTTGTCAATCAGACTTTTATTATTTCGGCAATTTAATTATTATCTGATATATCATGTTCGTTCCCGCGGACGGCGAGAAAAAACACTTAATTGCCGTATCAATAATTCACGGTCTATGCAGATTATCCCCCTTTACTGTGTCATGCAGCTTTCTGCCGCAGTTCTTCGTCCGAAACCCTGTTCATGCTGAATAACCGTTTTATTGCAGTCAATACTATCTGCCGTAAGGGGGGATCCGTATGGACGGCAAAATGCAGCTCCGCACCTGCTACGACAGCAGCGGAAAGATCATCGGTGACCGGAAGATACAGGACTATCAGCCGCTGCAAAAACTGCTGGATATGTTCGGAAGTCTCCGTGACGTGAACAGTCCGGCAGATGATACTGTTCCTGTTTTTCCTGCGGGATCCGCACTGCACACGGAAAGGGGGCAGTAAATGCACACTGCGCTGTATATCCGCGTTTCCACCGATGCGCAGTATGAGGAGGGATATTCCGTTGACGCACAGAAGCAGAAGCTTGAACAATACTGCAGGCTGAAAGATATAACGGAATATGAGTTCTATATTGACGGCGGCTGGTCAGGCAGCAACATAGACCGTCCCGAAATGAAGCGCATGATAGAGGACATAAGGAACAGGCGGATCTCGGCAGTCATCGTGTACAAGCTTGACCGTCTTTCACGTTCGCAGAAAGACACCGTTTTTCTGCTGGAGGACGTATTCATTCCGAACGGCTGCAGCTTCATAAGCCTGAACGAGAACTTCGACACCACAACGCCCTACGGCAAGGCAATGATAGGGATACTTTCGGTTTTCGCGCAGCTCGAACGTGAGAATATCCGCGAACGCACCCGAATGGGAATGGCGGAACGGGTAAAGTCAGGGCTGTGGATGGGCGGCGGAAGAGTGCCGTTCGGCTACGACTATGAGCCGGGCAGAGACATACTTGTTCCGAACGGACACGCGGAAGATGTGCGCAGGATCTATGAACTTTATCTGCAGGGCTACTCGACAACGCAGCTTGCGGAGATGTTTGATGTATCCGAGGACAAGCAGATCACGGATATTCTTGACCGTGTGACATATCTCGGAAAGATACGGTTCCGGGGCGAAGTTTTTGATGCAAGGCATGAACCGATAGTAACTCAGGAATTATGGGATATGGTGCAGGCTGAGCGCAGACGGCGTTCAACGAAAAAGGCTGTGCCGAACACATATCTGCTGACGGGACTGCTGTACTGCGGAAGATGCGGAGCAAAAATGCGGTATCAGAAGTGGGGCAGGAACAAGGTCAAGATCTATTGCTACTCGCAGCAGAGTTCAAAGAAGTATCTGATAAAGGACAGCAGCTGCGACAACGTGAAAGCGGACTCCGCGCAGGTAGAAAGCATCGTTCTCGCGGACTTGTTCCGACGCACCGACAGCATATCCGCCGAGGGTGCGGTTTCGGAGATCACCGCGTCCGCGGAGCGCGTGCTGAAACAGCGTTATGACGAAGCCGCGGCAAAGCTGAAACGGCTGTATAACCTCTATGCGGCTTCCGGCGACGAACTGCTGCTGGAAACGATCGAAGAGAACAAAGCCGCTCTGGCATCGCTGCGAAAGCAGCTGGAGGAAGAATCCGCAAGCCGCAGCACCTCCAGAGAACTCACCCGCCGGCTGCTCAAAGTCTCCAATCTCCGCAGCCAGTGGGACTCCCTCTCAATGAAAGAGCGGCAGCAGGCTGTCAATACCTGCATCGAAAAAATAGTTATCGACGGCTCGGATATAGATGTGTTTTACAGATTCTGAAAAAAAGACAGCAGGCTTTAAAACAAGCCTGCTGTTTCGTTTTTAATAACTCTTAACCAGCGGTTCTATCTGTTCCGCCATATTGTCTATGTTCTCGAAGAGAACGCTCTTTGTAGTACCGAGTGCGTTCGCACGCTCGATATGTTCATTTACGCTGCGGTACTGCTCACTGATACGCTCGAATGCGCCGTTCATCTCCGAAAGCTCCGCGTTCGCGTCATCGGCAGCCTTTGTGATCTGATCCTGAACAGTGTCCGCACCTCCGGCAGCCCTGTTGATACTGTCAAACGTGCTGTTTGCGGATTCGAGATCGTTCATATTCTTATCCAGCGCGTCGGAAGTCTTGGTGATACTGTCATTGAACCGCCCGGTGTAGTTGTTGACCTTTTCTATCGCCTTGTCAACCTCGGACACCATAAGCTTTATCTGCTCCGCAAGCTTCTTGACCTCGATAGCAACTACCGCGAATCCCTTTCCGCCGTCGCCCGCTCTCGCCGCCTCGATAGACGCGTTGATCGCAAGAATGTTCGTCTGATCGGCAATTCCCGTAATGCTCTTTGTGTATTCGGCGATCTCCTTTACCGAGGAGACCAGCCCGGTGAAGATCTCGTTCATCTCTCCGAAGTCGTTCTTCACAGCTTCCGAGCTTGACCTGAGGGTGTCCATGTGCTGCTGCGCGTCGTTCACCGTCGCGGCAATGTCATTCTTGACGTTCTCAAACTGCCCCGCGGCGCTGCCGAGCGAATTGAACACATCGCCGAAATGCGACATCTTCTGTTTAAGCTCCTCATCGCGCTCCAGCACGACGCCGAAAGATTCCCGGATACTGCGAAGTTCCTCGAGCGAAGCGACTTCTTTCTGCGCAAGTTCCTTTTTGGAGGTCTTTATGCTGTTGGATATACAAACAAGCGGGTAGTAATCCGGCTTGGTATTCTTATCGTTTTTATTCCCGAATAATGCCATTTTGTCCTCCGTTTCAACCAAATACAACGCAGCTCATGGTCTGGTTGATAAACTGATCGTTGTAATGCTCGCCATTGCCGACAAATCCGCAGAAACTGCCGAGCTTGCTCATAGACTGGAGGTAACTGGCGAGGAAGTTATGCTCCTTGAAGTACAGATACCGGAATGCGCAGTTGACCGCAAACACGCCGGAGATGCTGCTGAAATCCGCGCGTATCCGGGCTATGGTCTCAGCCGCGATCTCCGCGTGATCGCCTATTTCAAGCAATGTCAGAACGTCCGAGTCATTTACCTGCCTGTAGCAGCACAGACCGTTTCCGGACGGTTCTTTCAGAGAGATGATGCAGATCTCGTCACCGGTGATCTTGCCGAACGGATTGGAGAATGTCTGTTTGGAGATATCGCGCTCGCTGATACCGAATTCATTCATATATACAGCTTTTGCAGGCTTGCCGTTGAGTTCGCCTATGTAGTATCTGCTCCTGTCCGTGCCGCTTGCGATGAAGCGTCTGTTATCCATAGGACGGTACAGGTTTTCCTTGTAAACTTTTACCTTTCCGGTTTCATTTCGCACGATCGCGTAGGCGCAGGCATCCTGATAAACGGTGCCGTTCACCGAGACTTTGCCGTCAAACGCCGTGCCGCCCATAAGCGAGATCCCCGACTTTTTCAGGACTGTGTTCATCGCGGCAATGGTCATAGCGTCGTTTCCGGAACACAGATCTATGCAAACCGAGTTGTTTCCGTTTGCGCTGACCTTGTGGACGTTCTTTTCAAACTCGCCGATATCCCTCATCGGCATAGACGAGACCGAGCGCAGGACTCCTGCCGCGGCTCTTACGCCCGACATAGCCACAACGCCGACACCGCCCTCGCGCAGAGTGCTTCCGTAGAAGTGACCGGTAGTGCCTATACTCGGAATATTCGGGTACTTGGCATGGAGTTCGGCAACGTGCTTTTCAAACATATCCCCGTTTGAGATCATAATAATAAGATTGGCGGAACCGAGATTCCCGAGCAGGGATTTGAGATCGCCGGAATCGCTCTTGTAGTATGCCTGTTTCATCATGAGTCCTCTCTTTCCGGATAAAACTGTTTCGTTTGGAAACACACCCATTATATCACATTTTCCTAATAATTGCAAGTATTATTCAAAAAATAATCGTAGTTTTCGACAAATATACGCTGTTCCGATGATAGAAGGAGAGGTAAAGCGGCATATCCGGGACAGCGGACAGATCCGCGTTTCACGCTCTCTGCGCGACGTTGCTTACAAAGCCATGCAGACAAAGGAGCAGCTCACCGCGAAGCTCGGACGCGAGCCTACTGTCGAGGAGATATCCGGCGTTCTCGGCTGCAAACGCGAGGACGTTGTGATAGCGCTTGAAGCTGTCAGCGAGCCGGTATCGCTGTATGAACCGGTTTTTTCGGAATCGGGCGACACGGTTTACGTTCTCGATCAGATAGGCGACAACAACGACGATATCAACTGGCTGAACGAGATCGCACTGAAAGACGCGATATCCTCTCTCGGCAGCAGAGAGAAAAAAATACTCAACCTGCGCTTTCTGCAAGGGAAAACACAGGTTGAGGTAGCCGAGGAGATCGGCATAAGTCAGGCGCAGGTCTCACGTCTGGAAAAAGGCGCGCTGAACAAGATAAAAAGCGGGATATGACGGGTTACCCGCGTCAGCTCTGGGGAACATCTCTCGGTTCCTTTGCCGGAGCCTGTCTCTTCTCAAACAGCCTGATAACGTACAGCACCGCCAGCATCAGCGCAGCCGAGATACCGAGGACCGCAAACACGTTCTGCACGAAACCGGAAATGATATATCCGACGGCGCACACTCCCGCAACCGTGAACGCATACGGAAGCTGCGTGGAAACGTGGTTCACATGATCGCACTGCGCACCGGTGGAAGCCATGATAGTGGTATCGGATATGGGCGAGCAGTGATCTCCGCAGACCGCGCCCGCAAGGCAGGCGGAAATGCAGATGATGACCATTTCGGGGATCACTCCCGTTTCGGCTGTAGATGCAAGCTCCTGTGAGAACACACCGGTAACGATCGGGATAAGAACGCCGAATGTTCCCCACGATGTACCGGTGGCAAACGCAAGTCCGATCGCCACAGCAAAGAGAATGACCGGCAGAAGGACCCGTATCGCGGAAACATTTGTAACAATGCCGGAAACGAAAGCTCCCGCTTCAAGCATGGAAGTCATGGTTTTCAGTGTCCACGCGAAACACAGAATAAGTATCGCCGGCACCATCTGCTTGAATCCGGCAGCGATGCTGTCCATGCAGTCAGTGAATGTAAGTACGCGGCGGACGAGGAAGTATATGATGTCGATGATGAGAGCGCCGACCGAACCGAGCGCAAGACCGTATGAAGCGTCACACTCCGCAAACGCGGTTATGAAATCCGTGCCGCCGAAGAATCCGCCCGTGTAGATCATTCCAAGCACGCACATGAATATGAGAATGACAACGGGGAGAATAAGATCCGCCACCTTGCCGCGTGTGTGCTTCGGCTTATCGTCCTCCGGAAAAACAGTGCTGTGCGAGGTAAAGAGATCACCGTTCTGCGCGTTCAGCTCATGCCGCTTCATGGGACCGTAATCAAAGCTGCCGAGAGAAATGAACACTACCATAATGATCGTCAGGATCGCGTAGAGATTGTAAGGTATCGTGTTTATGAAAAGCCGGATACCGTTCACGCCCTCAACCGTTCCCGCGACTGCCGCAGCCCACGATGATATCGGAGCGATTATACAGACGGGAGCCGCCGTAGCGTCGATCAGATACGCGAGTTTTGCGCGTGACACGTTATGCTTGTCCGTAACGGGGCGCATTACCGAGCCTACGGTCAGGCAGTTGAAGTAGTCGTCAACAAAAATAAGCACGCCCAGCAGGAACGTTGAGAAGCACGCGCCCTTGTGAGTTTTTATGTGCGCGGCAGCCCACTCGCCGTAAGCGCGGCTCCCCCCCGCCCTGTTCATCAGGACGACGATAACGCCGAGAGCCACAAGGAAAACGAGTATCCCGACGTTGTACGGATCCGCGACATTTGCAATGATACCTTCATTGACGACGGTATTGAGCACACCCTCAAAACCGGTGCCGGCAGACAGCGCGCAAAGCACTCCGCCGGTGATTATACCGATGAACAGCGAAGAATAGACCTCTTTCGTGATAAGCGCAAGCCCTATCGCGACCACAGGCGGCAGCAAAGACCACAGCGAGCCTGCGGCTTCTGTGACCGGTGCCTGTATGATGCAGCAAACCATGAATATAAGAACGATCAGTGCAAAAAAGATCTTGCTGATATATTTTTTCATTTTAATTTCCTTTCCGGGATCGCATCGTTATGCACAGAAACGAAACACACTCTCTCTGAATGTTTGTGCGCATAAAATGATTCCGACACTTTTAAAAACGAGCCAATAATTCAATTGGCTCGTTTCGGTCACAGATTGATTTTGTCGCTGTCCTTACCGTTTACATAGTACACGGTGTATTCTTCGGGTTTGATATAGATATTGAGGTTCTTTGAAACTCTCTTGCCCTTTGCTCTGATATCCTCCGCAACTCTCGACTTTATCTGTTCGATATCAAATTCGCTGCCTGCGAACTGGAGGATCACTGCGGATTCCGCTTTCTTTTCGGCGGTCTTTGTCTCCGCTTTCTTTTCGGCAGCCTTTGTCTCTGCTTTCTTTTCGGCAGACTTTGTCTCTGCTGTCTTTACAGAGGTTTTCTTTGCGGCAGCCTTAGCAGCGGGAGCTTTCTTTTCAGCCGCTTTCTCGGCGGGCTTCACGTCAGCTTTTTTTGCTGCTGCAGTTTTCTTCACAGTTGTTTTCTTTACAGCGGTTTTCTTTTCCGCAGCGGGTTTCTTTTCCGCAGCGGGTTTAACTTCCGCAGCGGGTTTCTTTTCCGCAGCGGGTTTAACTTCCGCAGCGGGTTTAACTTCCGCAGCGGGTGCTGTTTCTGCGGCGGGCTTTACTTCCGCAGTTTTCTTTGCCGCTGTCTTTTTTTCTTCTTTAGCGGCAGAAGCGATTACTTTTTCTTCGGTTTTTATTTTCTTTGGTCTTGCCATTGAAAATGTACCTCCTTTTATTTTTATTTTATTATACATTTTTATTGTTGCGCTGTCAATAGTTTTTAAACATTTTTACTCTTTATTTGCACTTTATTTGCAAAAACAGTGACCCGCATTTTTGCAGATCACCGTTTTAAGTGCCGCTTACGCTATACCTGTCTCAAACAGCTCCTCGGGTTCTCCGGCAATAAAATCATCGAAGTGCGCATCGAGAATATCCTGCTCATAATTGAGCGCGCTCTGCTTTGAAATAAACCCGCCCTTGTCGTACATTCTGAAATACGGCAGATGAAATCTCACCGCGAAACCGCTTTCCTCCGAACCTGTGATTTCGGCGTAGTAAAGGGTATTCTGCAATTTGATGTTCCTGTGAGTGACCTCACCGGGCTTATAATTCACAGAGAGATATGTGTCACCCGATTCGGCAAAAATCATGGTCGTTTTCATAATATCTCCTTCTTTCGTTTCTGTTCATACACATTTTTTTATTTATCTTTTTATTGTCCGCAGGCACAGCCGTCATACGCCGGAGAAAAGACATTGCGCGCCTGCATTCAGGTTTCATTATAGCACCCGTTCAGCCGATTGTCAATGAAAAAACGGCTTTTCGCGTACTTTTGTAACAATTCACAATTTATATGCCCGTTACCGGAATAATACGGCATTTTTGTGTAAAAAAACGCTTATTTCAGAGCGGATTCAAGTATCTCGATACTTGCCGAGCCGTCCTTGTTTGCGGTCATTTTCGCTTTCACGCCGAACGGCAGGAACATATTGTACTTTCCGTGACCCGCGGGGACTCCGGTGATGCAGGGCTTGTCCGCAAGCTTTGCGTATTCGCGTATAACATCGTTTACGGAGCAGGAATTGTAATCGTAGTTGTCCGCCATATCCCCGATAATGATACCGTCAACTCTGTCAAAAAGTCCGCTTTCATAAAGCTGTAGAAGCATACGGTCAATACGCGAAGCAAACTCGCCTATCTCCTCGATGAACAGGATCGCGTGATCCGCCCGAAGCTCGTATTCCGTGCCGACAAGCGACGCTATCAGCGTGAGATTGCCGCCTATCACAACTCCCTCCGCGCTGCCGGGAACGAGGGTTTTCAGCTTTCCGCCCTCCGGCTGTTTTATCTTTCCCACCGGCTTGTCAGAGGTTATGCCGCTCAGGAACTGCTCCTTTGTGAATCCGGTGTAATTGTCGTTGTTGAATGTCGAAGCCATGGGGCCGTGAACTGTCACAAGACCGCACTTCTGATACAGAGCGATATGCAGCGCCGTAACATCGCTGTAGCCGATAAGCAGCTTTGGGTGCTTTGCTATCATCGAATAGTCAAGATAATCGAGGATACGTCCGCAGCCGTAACCCCCGCGCAGACACATTATCGCGTCAACGCTGTCATCGGCGAACAGAGCGTTGATATCCTCGGCGCGCTGTTTGTCGCTTCCGGCAAAGTTACGCTCCGTCGCGTCGCAGGAGGGCATGACCTTTACTTTATAGCCCTGCGCTTTCAGGAACTGCACGGCTTTTGAATAATCGTGATTTCTGACATAATACGCGGGAGCGGCGATACCGATGCAGTCGCCGGTTTTCAGTGCTTTTCCCTTTATGGTTTTAAGCCCGGTCACGGAACCGAGCGAGTCGGAAAGAATAACTTTTCCGTCCTCACCGAACAGATAGCCCACTCCGTTTTTTACGGCATGACCCACAGCCATGCGCCCGTCCGGACGGAGAAGATAGGTTTTTACTCCCTTAGAGCTTACCCAGATATCTTTCAGCATTTTGCCTTTTTTATAATAGTATTTCTCTTCGCCGTCACGCAGCCAGCCGGAGAGCGGCACCGTGTTCCCGTTTTCGGAGATATATGTAATACCGTCCTTTACGCTGACATCGTACTTGTCTGTAAGCTTTCCGTCATCGCCGAAACGGTATATACCGCCGCCGCGTTTCATAAGCCCGGTCACAAGATATCCGTTACTGTCCGCGAAACCGGTCTTTTCTCCGCCCGACACTATCCATGTCGAACTTACGGACATTCCTTTGCTGTAATAGCGCAGTCCGGAGCCTGTGCGTACCGTGCCGGTAAGGATACCCGTGACAGCGCCGTTCGCAGCGGAAATGTATGTAATGCCGTCCACCGTCATAACGGCTGTCGAAGAAACGAGCGCGCCGTTTTCACCGAACTCATACAGCGCGGAGCCGTCAAGAAAACGTCCCGTGAAAGGCGATCCGTCCTCCAGCAGCAGATAGTAAGTGCCGTTGTCCGCGACCCATGTATCGGTCATTTTAATGCCGTCCCGGAAATAGGCACGGCTGCCCTTTGCGGTCACCCAGCCGGTATAAAGCCCGAGGTCATCGCCGCTTTCGGAATAGCGGTGAGCTGTCCCGTCGATCACTTTCAGCGTGTCCGCATAAGCGGTCACAGACGAAACGGAGATCGCCGCCGCGGCAAACAGCGCGGCTATCGAAGATCTGATCGTGTGTTTCATAGATAACTCTCCTTGATTAAGTTTTCTGTCTTGATTATAGCAGAAAACAAAAACAAAATCAATCAGATTTTTGTCATTTACCGCAGGATTTTTGTTTGCAGATAAAAAGAAATGATCTCCGGCGCAAAAGTCCGGAAAAATTTCAAAAAACCCTTGACAAACCGAAAATTTGTGGTATAATAGAAAAGCACTGTAAATGTTTTGAAGTTTACACACGGTCTGCTGCCCCCCCGCGAAAAGCTTTGCGGCAGCCTGCCGGACAGAAAGGTTAGCTATGCTGAAAGACCTTGACAGCACCATGCTGTTCGATACCTACGCTCCCCTGCTCACCGAAAAGCAGAGAGATACCCTCGATCTGTACTACAACGAGGATCTCTCCCTCGCAGAGATCGCGGAAAGCGCGGGAACTACACGTCAGGCAGTTATGAACTGCATCAGAAAGTCCGAACAGAACCTGAAAGATATCGAAGAAAAAATGCAGCTGTGTCAGCGTTCAAAACGTGCCGGTGAGATCATAGAAAAGCTCGCCGGTATCATAAAAAACGACAGCCGCGCCGGAAAGCTGCTTGATGAACTGCGTGAATTGATTTAAGGAAAGGGTGAGCCGCTTGGCTTTTGAAGGATTGTCCGAAAAGCTCGGTAAGGTTTTCAAAAACCTCAAGGGCTACGGAAAACTGAACGAAAAAACCGTAAACGAGGCAATGCGCGAAGTCAAAATGGCGCTCCTCGAAGCCGATGTTTCATATAAGGTAGTCAAGAAGTTCGTTGCGGACGTCACCGAGCGCGCGGTAGGTTCCGAGGTCATGGATTCCCTCACCCCCGCTCAGCAGGTCATCGACATAGTTCACGACGAGCTCTGCAAACTCATGGGCGAAACCAACGCCCGAATAGATTTCCCGTCAAAACCGCCCTGCGTGATAATGATGTGCGGCTTGCAGGGTGCGGGTAAAACGACCCACTCCGCAAAACTCGCCAAATACCTCAAAGGGCTGAACCGCCGTCCTCTGCTCGTTGCCTGTGACATCTACCGTCCCGCGGCTATAGATCAGCTGAAAGTAGTCGGTGAAAAAGCCGGAGTCAGAGTGTTTGAAATGGGACAGGAAAATCCCGTCAGGATCGCAAAGGAAAGCATAAAATTCGCAAAGGACAACGGTCATGATGTGGTGATCCTCGATACCGCCGGCCGACTGCACATAGACGAAGCTCTGATGAACGAGCTGAAAGAGATCAAGGCGGAGACTACACCAAACGAGATACTGCTCGTGGTGGATTCCATGACCGGTCAGGACGCGGTGAACGTTGCGAAAAGCTTCAATGAACTGCTGGATATTACCGGAGTCGTGCTGACCAAGCTTGACGGCGACACCAGAGGCGGCGCGGCGCTGTCCGTACTCGCGGTGACCGGTAAACCGATAAAGTTCGCCGGTATCGGTGAAAAGATAGACGATCTCGAACTCTTCCACCCGGATCGTATGGCGAACCGAATCCTCGGAATGGGCGACGTGCTTTCGCTCATCGAGAAAGCGAAAGTCTCCTACGATGAAAAGGAAGCCGAGAAGCTTGCGAAAAAGCTGCAAACGAACAAGTTCGATATGAACGATCTGCTTGCGCAGTTTGAACAGATAGAGAAAATGGGAAGTATGTCCTCCCTTATCAATATGATACCCGGACTTGCGGGAAAAGTAAAAGAGGAAGATATCGACGAGCGCAGAATGCCGCGCATAAAAGCGATAATCCTTTCCATGACTCCCCGCGAGCGCGAAAAGCCCTCGATCATCGACGCGAAGCGCAAACGCCGTATCGCGGCAGGCTCCGGAATGAAAGTCGAGGACGTGAACAATCTGCTCAAACAGTACGACGCTATGCAGAAAGTAATGAAGCAGGTCTCCGGCAAGGGCGGCAAGCGCAAGGCTATGAATATGCTCCGCGGCATGGGCGGCATGGGCGGCATGGGCGGATTCATGTAATACGGTTATAGCGCATACGCGTTATATATACATTCAATTTAATTTGAGAGGTGAAAACAAATGGCAGTAAAGATCAGACTCAGAAGAATGGGTGCAAAGAAGGCTCCTTTCTACAGAGTAGTTGTTGCGGATTCCAGATACCCCAGAGACGGACGTTTCATTGAAGAGATCGGTTATTACGATCCTACAAAGGAACCCTCCGTTATCAAGATCGACAACGAAAAGGCTCAGCAGTGGATCAAGAACGGCGCACAGCCCACCGACACTGTAAAGAAGCTCCTGAAGATCAACGGTATCGGCTAATCACGGAGGCGTTAATGAAGGAACTACTGTATGCAATGGTCGAGGAACTCGTAGAGGACAAGTCCGCTATCGAGATAACCGTTGACGCTCCGACTGAGGACGGTACAACCGTTTATCATCTGCACGTCGCTCCCGGCGACATGGGCAGAGTTATCGGCAAGCAGGGACGGATAGCAAAGGCGATCCGCACGATCATGCGCGCCGGTGCAGTCAGATACAACGAGAAAGTCATGGTAGAGATTGACTGATCCGCGACAGGTGGAAGAACCGGCTTTCGGTTCTTCCATATTTATTGTCGGCTGCAAAAGTGCAAAGGAAATTTTTATATTTCAGGATTTTCCTTGCACTTTTGTTCGTCCGAAGGACGAAATGAGCTTGACATCAAGGAATGTGTCCGTTGTTTAATGCACCGCAGGCGCATTTAAACAACATCAAATAACTGCCAAAAGGCAGTTATTGAGGACACATTATTTATTAAGGAGAATTTATGAAAAAACTGAAAATAAAAGCCGCCGCGGTATTTATGTTTGCCGCAATGATGATATCCGGCTGTTCAACTGAACCTGCCGTCGAGACAGGAAGAACCACCGAGTTCAGATACTACGCGAGCAGCGGTGCGGGCAACTCCGGTGATGTGACACTGTCGCCGGGAGACACTTACGCGGTGATAAGCGTACACGATTTCGGTGATATAAAGATCAAGCTGTACCCGGATCTTGCGCCCTACGCGGTATATAATTTCACAGAGCTTGCAAAGCGCGGAGACTACAACGGACGCAACTTCCACCGGCTGATCGAGAATTTCATGATACAGGGCGGTTCCGGCAACGGCATCGGCTACGGCGGTGACAGCTTCGACGGCGGCAACTTCAAAAATGAAATAAACACAAGTCTGCGGCATTACTACGGAGCTTTATGCTATGCCTCTACAAATACGGGCGAGATCTCGGACGGGTTTTATATTGTGAACAGCAAGACTCCTGTAACGGGTATCGAAAATATGTATGATAATCTCGCCGCGAACTACAGCGGTACATCGCAGATATGCAGCTACTACCTCCAGTCGCTCGATCCGTCAATGGATCAGTATGAGAAAGCCAAAGCGTACTACACCTCAATGATCGAGTACAACAGCAAAGCCGCGGAAGCAGTGCAGGCAATGAAAGAAACGATCACCCCGGCAGTTACCGAAACCTACAAAACCAAAGGCGGAGCGATCTCCCTCGACGGTGCCTACACGGTATTCGGACAGACGGTCGAGGGATTCGATGTTATCGATAAGATCACAAGTGTTGAAAAGACTACCGGTGCGGACGGCAAGGAAAGTCAGCCTGTCTCCGAGATCATCATAGATAAGATCGAGATCTTCACGCAGAGCTGATATATCAGTCCGGTATTTTAACACGAGATCACGCATATTCAGAAACAGCAGCCTCGTTTACGAACGGGGCTGCTCTGTTTGTCAATAAAGCTGTATCGGGTGTTCTGTTTGCAGAGTTACGAATCTCCGTGGTACGGCATGGGTCCAGCGTCACGCTGGCGCTGTCAGATATAATCCACCATTCCGATAGTAAGCAGGACTTCATAAACCTCGGGGCGGATATTCCGTATTTCAAAATCGCTGCTTTTCCTGAGGATCAGAACTGCGCGCACACCGCCGGAAGAAAGGTAAACGCAGTCCGCAAGATCAAGAATGACCTTGCTGAAATACCCCGTACCCGAACGCAAATTGAACTCATCTATGATCTTCGGTGCGTTCGCGGCGTCCGCTCTCCCGTTCACGCTTATCAGCAGCTCTCCGTTTTCTATCGTCGAGTCAACGCTGAAAGTGCTTTTTTTGATCTCGCTGCCGCGGACGCGCTCTCCCTTGGGCGTCATAAAAAGATACTTCGTTTTTCCGTACGCTTCTCTCACATTCTCCGGAAGATCTCCGAGTTGACTGAAATCATGGATAGGCAGTTCGCCGCAGCTGAAACCGAAGCTCTCTATGTATTCCGTCCGTTCCGCGCCTTTGAGAGTCATAAACCTGTTCTTGAAAACAACTCCCACACTGCTGTCATAAAAAGAGTTTTTCAGTTCACCGAGTATGCCGCGTTCGTCTTCGTCAAGCGCTGCGTCCGTGATAATTCTGACCCTCTCTTCGGAATCCGCGTCACCGGTCACCCATACTCCCCCGAATTCCGAAAGCAGCTTCTGTATGACAGTCATAACTTCCCCGGCTTCCTGATCCGTGAGGTACATCATAAGATCATCGGTAACGATGAAAAGCGGTTCCCTGCCCTTTATGCAAGCCCGCAGCGAGTTGTAGTCGGTAACGTCGGCGACTATGTAGTTTATGCGGTTCACAAGATGCTGCATCAGTATCACGGAGCCGACAGCATTCTGCATATTCCCGATTATATCCGGCAGATCTATCCCGTAGTATTTCACGTCACGCATTTTTGAAACGCTGATACCGCGGTGATTGTAACCGCAGCCGAGATCAACGATCGCGGACATTTTCAGCGCCGAAAACACCTTGTCGGTAAGATCGTGCCGCACCCGGACGGCTTTTGCGAGAAGCATCGTAAGTCTGCGCAGTTTTTCGATATCACTGCTGTCGGTCACGCTCACGGCTTCTCCCGCAGGCAGGTATTCTTTCAGAGCGCCGTAAAGCTTTGCCGCGTCCGTGTCACCCATTACCGCGCAGCATTTCAGGCTTGAACCGGCAGTAAGCACCGACGGGTTGATCCTGAAACGAAGATTGTTATTGTCATTGCTCATTTTACATTCCCCTTTCTGCGGGATCCGGGCGCGGATCTGTGTTCATCGTCTGTCAATAGCCAAGACCGAAGCCTATCGGATAAACGATCTCGTCCGAATACCCCGCTCCCTCCGTGTAAGCGTAAAGATCTACCGGGAGCTTTCCTTTCGGAGAACTGCCGCCGAAAACGGTTATCAGCGCGGCAGGATAGTTCACTCCGTAAGCTTTCACATAGCCGTTGTATTCCGCCGGCACCTCCGTCATTTCCATACCGCAGTACGCGCACAGCATAGCGTCGGCTTCGGTATATCGCACAGCGTCATACGGCATATTCGTGCTGATATGAATGACCTTTATCCCGTTTCTGTGAGCAACGGCGGTGATCTCGTCGGCAAACACTGCCTGCCATGCGCGTTTTCCGTCTGTCCTGTCCATGTTCCCGGCGCGGTAAGTCTCCGTGGCAACGATAACTGCCCTGCATGAGCGTATCATTTCTTCATATCCGGCAGCGTCGGCCGCAATACCTTCGTAGTCGTCGGACGCGCTTTTCTCGGTAAACCAGTGACACTCCGCCGTGACGCTTTCGGGGACAGTTCCGTCGGCTTTCAGCCTGTTGAGCGCGAATGTCATTGTGTTCTCTCCGCCCTGAAACGGATAGAAGAACGCGACCTTTTCGTTTTCCTGCATTACAAGAGGAAGTACGGAATCCTCATTTTTCAGCAGTGTTATCCCGCGCTCCGCAACTTCCAGTTCCTTGCTGTGATGTTCCTCGGAACCCACAAGCGCAGTCGCGGCTGCGGCGGCTGCATCGGTATCGACCGGCTCCGCGCCGATGATCCCCTTTTCAAGTTTCAGTGAGATTATGCGGACGACCGAATCGTCGATCTCACTTTCGGCAATGCGTCCGTCATTTACCGCTTCAACCAGCTTCGCAACATAATCCTCAAGTTCCTCAAATTCGGACAGATTGCGTGTGAATACAGGCTCCAGCAGCATATCCACGTCCGCGTTTATCGCAAGCACCGCTGCATCAATAGGATCGAAGTTCACATCTATCGCGTCCATTTTCATAGCGTCGGTGGTCACGACTCCGCCGAATCCGAGATCGCCGCGCAGAATGTCTTTGATGAATGTCCTTGAAAGAGTCGCGGGGAGCAATACTTCGCTCCCGTCTGCCACGGAGGTATATGTTCCCGTTTCTATCTGCGGGAACTGGATATGAGCGGTCATTACCATATCCGCTTCCGAGGCGGCAGCGGCAAACGGCACAAGTTCGCTCTTTTTCAGTTCGTCATAGCTTTTATCTATCATCGGCAGTCCGGTGTGGCTGTCGGTATCGGTGTCGCCGTGACCCGGAAAATGCTTTACGGTAGAAACGACGCCCTGTGCTTCGATCCCCCTGATAAATGCGAGTCCGAGCTTTCTGACAAGCTCCGGGTCCGAAGAGAACGAGCGCACGTTTATGACCGGATTTGACGGATTGTTGTTCACGTCCAGAACCGGTGCGAGATCGGTATTTATCCCGACTGCGAAAAGCTCGCTGCCGATAATGGAAGCGTTGTCGAGTGCCGACTGTTCGTCGCCCGCCGCTCCCAGCGCCATATTGCCGCCTGTTATGCAGCCGGTTGGAAGGCGGAAAATATTTCCTCCCTCCTGGTCTGCGGAAATCAGCATCGGTATCCCGTTCTCGCTTTCACGGGCGCATTTCTGAATATCTGCCGTAAGGCGCACTATCTGGGCGGAGTCTTTCATATTCTCAGCGAAAACAGTGATACCGCCGAAATCGTATTTTCTGAGCAGTTCCCGCTGCGCGTCGTTCAGCTCGTAAACCTTGTCGTAGGTGTTATCCGTGTGACCTTCGTTCCAGTAGCGCAGAGTAATGCTTATCATCTGCGCTATTTTCTGTTCGAGGGTCATTCCCGCAGTTATCTGTTCCGCCGAAACTTCCGCAGCGTTCTCCGCCGTATCTGCGGTATCGGGTGTTGTCTCCGCCTCAGTCTCTGCCTCTGTCTCCGCCGGTGTCACCGGGACTTCCGACTGTATAGTTTCTGCCGCCGCTGTCGTATCCGCAGCGGGCTGCGAGTTCCCGCAGCCGCAGATAAAGGCGCAGACAGTGAGCAGCGCCGCCAGCTTTCGGATTTTCATGCTCCGGTTCCTCCTGTTACTCAAACGTGATCTGGTTTATATCCAGATCCGACATAGCGCCCGCCGACGGTATCGTTTTGGAGAGGAATCTGTCCGGCTCCTCGATCATACCCTCGCTGTACGGAAGCGCACTTGCAAGCTCGGTCTTTGTGAGCCTCATTACCTGTACGCCCTGCGTGTCACGCGCGGCTTTGGGCAGCACGAGAGCCGAGTTGAAAATGAGTATCTTCCCCGCCGCGGACTGCAGAATGAACTCCGTGTCCTCCGGCAGCTTGTACATAGCGATAAGCTCCGAGCCGTCGTAATACGCATTGGCAAGCTTCTTGCGCTTTGTCTTTGTTTCAAACGAGGACAGCGGGACTTTCGCGCACTTTCCGTTTTTGAAGAAAAGTATTATGTGTCCGGAGTAATCCTCGGTAGTTATCATTCTTATAATGCGTTCGCCCTGCTCCATTTCAAGCTTTGCGGGAACGTAGTCGCCCATGAGGCTCGCCTTGGTATCCGCAAAATCGTTGACGCAGGATTTATAAACCTGGAACTTGTCGGTAAAGAACAGCAGTTCGGTCTTTCCGGAAAGCTCCTGCTCAAAGATCATCTCATCGCCCTCTTTGAGCTTCTGCTCACCGCTCATGCGGAGCGACGCGGCAGTTATGCGCTTGAAGTAGCCCTCTGCGGTGAGGAAGCAGTTCACCGTGTAATCCGGGATCTTCTCCTCCTCTTCCTCGTCCTCGTCATCAAACGCCTGCGCAAACAGAGTGCGGCGGGGCTGTCCGTATTTCTCCGATATCTCGGTAAGCTCCTCGATGATGAGCTTCTTTATCTTGCGCGGAGATTCGAGAGTCTCTTCCATGTCCGCGATCTCGTTTTTGAGGTTGTCTATCTCGTCCGTGCGTTTGAGAATGTATTCGCGGTTGATATGACGCAGCTTGATCTCGGCTACATAATCCGCCTGCACCTCGTCGATACCGAAGCCTATCATAAGATTCGGAACTACCTCGGCTTCCTCGTCGGTCTCGCGGATTATCTTTATCGCCTTGTCGATGTCGAGCAGTATCTTTTTCAGTCCGAGCAGCAGGTGCAGCTTTTCTTTCTTCTTGCCAAGCTCGAAGTAGATCATGCGCTTCACACATTCCATGCGGAAGTCTATCCATTCCTGCAGTATCTCGTAAACGCCCATGACGCGGGGATTCCCCGCTATCAGAATGTTGAAGTTGCAGGAGAACGCGTCCTGCAGCGGTGTAAGACGGAACATCTTGCGCATGAACTCGTCCGGATCCTTGCCTTTTTTCAGGTCAAAGGTAAGCTTCAGACCGGACAGATCCGTCTCGTCACGGATATCGGATATCTCGTTGACCTTGCCGAGTTTGACGAGTTCGAGAACTTTGTCCATTATCGCTTCCACCGTGGTGGTGGGCGGTATCTCGGTGACTTCTATGCAGCGGCTCTCCTTGTCGAACGTGTACTTTCCGCGCACGACTATGCTTCCGCGTCCGGTCTTATAGACTTTCTGCATTTCTTCCTCGTCATACACGATAAAACCGCCGCCGGGGAAATCGGGTCCCTGCAAAGTTGAGGAAACATCATGCTCCGGGTCTTTCATCATAGCTATCGTGGTGTCGCATATCTCGCGGAGATTGAAAGAGCAGATGTTGCTCGCCATCGAGACAGCGATACCGATGTTGTTGTTCACCAGCACAGACGGAAAGCGCACCGGGAACAGCACCGGCTCGGTGAGGGTGTTGTCGTAGTTGGGCATGAAATCCACAGCGTCCTTATCGATATCCGTGAACAGTTCGGCGCATATAGAGTCAAGCTTTGCCTCGGTGTAACGTGACGCGGCGTAGGACATATCCCGCGAGTACGCCTTGCCGAAGTTGCCCTTGCTGTCGATGTACGGGTGCAGCAGTGCGCCGTTGCCGCGGGCGAGACGCACCATTGTGGCATATATCGCCTGGTCGCCGTGGGGATTGAGTTTCATGGTCTGACCGACGATGTTTGCTGACTTCGTGCGGTCGCCTTTGAGCAATCCCATGGTGTACATGGTATAGAGAAGCTTGCGGTGCGCGGGCTTGAAGCCGTCTATCTCCGGCAGCGCGCGGGACACGATGACGCTCATGGCGTAGGGCATATAGTTTTCTTCGAGGGTATCGACGATGTTCTTCTGCTCGACGATGCCTGCGCCCTCGATGTAAGCGTCAAGCTTTTTTGTTTTCGGAAGTTTTGGTTCTCTTTTCTTTTTCATGTTTATTTCCTTTGTTCCTGTATTTCTATATTGACAAATCTTATGAAATATGCTATACTTTAAACAGACAGAGCCCGACTGTTAAACGGTCGCTGCTCCCTTTATGATTATTTAGAAAATAACCGCCTCAGGGGCAATTGAGGGCGGTTATTTTCTTTTGCCGTTGTCTTTAGCTCTGATAATAAGATTGATTATCGCACAGATAAGTATTCCAAGTTGGAGTATCTGTTCAAGCGTAATGTACATAGACATCACTCTCCTTATGTTATTAAGGGAGCGCGATGCCATGGCATCGGAAACGACCGCCTAACACGTTGTGGTCGGGCTTTGTCCGGACGTTGTACCTGCCCCTGCGGCAGAGTACAGGTCTCGCAGACTATTCAGTTGCAGCAGGTGAAACAGCCTGCTGCATTTATTATACCACAAACGCGGAATATTGTCAAATAAAGGGACTCAGCTCAGATCGAGATCGTCAAGGTACTGACTGCCGAACTCGGCAATGTAGTCCTTGCGTCCCTGGAGGTTGTCGCCGAGAAGCAGGTCAAACATCTCCTGCGTTCTCACCGCGTCGGAGGGCAGCACCTTGATGAGCCGCCTTGTTTCGGGATTCATCGTGGTCAGAGACATCATCTCCGGCTCGTTCTCACCGAGACCTTTCGAGCGCTGAATGGTGTACTTCCTGTCGCCGATATCCGCGAGTATCTTCGTTTTCTCCGGCTCTGTGTAAGCGAAGTATGTGCGTTCCTTCGTATTTATCTCGTACAGCGGGGATTCCGCGATATATACAAGTCCCTCGCGTATCAGCGTGGGAGTTAGCCGGTACAGCATGGTAAGCACCAGCGTGCGTATCTGGAAACCGTCCACGTCGGCATCGGTGCATATAACTACCTTGTTCCAGCGCAGATTGTCAAGGCTGAAGCCGGAAAGATCCTTTGTCTTGTTCGCTTTGGAGGTTACTTCCACTCCGCAGCCGAGCACGCGTATCAGGTCTGTGATGATCTCGGACTTGAATATCTTGTCGTAGCCCGCTTTCAGGCAGTTGAGTATCTTTCCGCGTATCGGCATTACCGCCTGGTACTCCGAGTCGCGGGCGAGCTTTACCGAACCCAGCGCCGAATCGCCCTCCACGATGTATATCTCGCGCTTGCTGACGTCCTTGCTGCGGCAGTCAACGAACTTCTCCACGCGGTTGGAAAGATCGAGTGTACCGGTAAGCTTCTTCTTCACTCCGGCGCGTATCTTGTCGGCATTCTCGCGGGCGCGCTTGTTTATGATGATCTGTTCGCAGATCTTCACCGCCTCGTCCGGGTTCTCGATGAAGTATATCTCGATGCAGTGCTTGAGCCAGTCGCGCATTGCTTCGTAAACGAACTTGTTGGTGATCGATTTCTTCGTCTGGTTCTCGTAGCTGGTCTGCGTCGAGAAGTTGGAGGAGATGAACACAAGGCACTCTTCTATATCCGAGAACTTTATGGAGCTTTCGCCCTTGTTGTACTTGTTGGTGGATTTGAGATAGCTGTCTATCTGCGAAGTGAGTGCCTGCTGCATAGCCTTGTCGGGGCTTCCGCCGTGTTCGAGCCACGAAGAGTTGTGGTAATGCTCGACAAGCTTCACCTTGTTGGAGAAAGCCAGCGCTACGTGCAGCTTGACCTTGTACTCGTCCTTGTCCTCGCGGTCTTTGCCGACACGCTGGGCTGTCCAGTCCTGCGGAGTGCCGATAGCGGTATCTCCCACGATCTCTTTAAGGTAGTCGGTAATGCCGTTCTCATAGCAGTATTCTTTTTCTTCAAACTCCCCGTCCTCATTCTCGGAGCGGTACACGAACACAAGTCCGTCATTCACTATAGACTGACGGCGCAGCACGTCGTCAAGGTAGTCGTCGCCTATGTCGATATCGGTGAACACATCGAGATCGGGCTTCCACTTTATGACCGTACCGGACTGACCGGTGGATTTCGTGCGTATGAATCCCTTGCCGTCCTTGTCGCCGGTAACGTTGAAGCCTTTCTCAAAGCGCAGGGAGTAGTGCCATGTCCCGTTGTCGGCTTCGACAGTCATGTACTCCGCGGCGAACTGCGTCGCGCAGAGACCGAGACCGTTGAGACCGAGGGCGAAGGAGTAGTTGTCACCGGAGTTGTTGTCGTACTTGCCGCCCGCGTAGAGGGTGCAGAACGCAAGCTCCCAGTTGTACTTGTCCTCGTTCTTGTTGAAATCTATCGGGATACCGCGTCCCATGTCGGCAACTTCAAGCGACATATCCGCGAAACGCGTGATAGTTATGCGCTTGCCGTAGCCCTCGCGCGCTTCATCTATCGAGTTCGAGAGGATCTCAAACACGGAGTGGCGGCAGCCCTCTATGCCGTCAGAGCCGAAAATGACCGCAGGGCGTTTGCGCACCTGATCGGGTCCTTTGAGGGACTTTATACTGTTGTCATCGTATGTTTTCTTTGCCATTATATCACCTTTTCAAAAAAATACCTATATATTATAGCACAAACAGGCTCAGATTTCAAGCATTTTTTATCTGACTGCCCGTATAACTTTTTATCTGACTGCCCGGACCGTTACACGGAGATCCGGGCATCTGTGAGCAAAAAAGGCTTTTTTTGACAGACCGCCTGTTTTTTTTAAAAAAATAGTGACTTTTTTCACGGGTTATGTTATAATAGAGGAGTATGCATGACGGCTTGGCTCACATTCCGTCTTAAAGAAAACCATGAAGAAAAAACTCCGAAGGATAAGTTATGAGTACGACAGACATTATTACCGCGATCTTACAGCTCGCCGCAGGCATAGGCATATTTCTCACTGCCTGTTCGATGATGAGCGCAAATCTTGAATCTCTGAGCAGCAGCAAGCTCAGATCTCTTTTCTCGAAAGTCTCCGGCAGCAAGCTGCTCGGTGTGGGCATTGGCGCGGTGGGAACTGCCGCGATACAGAGTTCCGGCGCGACAACGGTAATGGTCATCGGTTTCGTGAACGCGGGGATAATGTCTCTCACCCAGGCGGCAACCATCGTTTACGGCGCGAACATCGGTACGACGATAACCGGTCAGATAGTCGCGCTCGGTATGTTCGGCGGCGATTTTATCTCCACAACCGTCATATTCTCCGCGCTGGCGGGAGTGGGCGCGTTCATCGTCACGTTCGCAAAATCCGATACGGTAAAAAAGACCGGCGGTATCCTCGCCGGTTTCGGTATGCTGTTCGTGGGACTTGAAATGATGAGCGCGTCTATGGACAGCTTCGCAAGACTTGACAGTGTGAAAAGCTTCCTTGCGGGAATAGACAGCATCGTGCTTCTGATAGTGATAGGCGCGATACTTACCGCTATAGTGCAGAGTTCTTCCGTTATGACCTCGGTTGCGATAACTATGGTAGTCTCGGGGCTTATCACTCTCGAACAGGGCATTTATCTCACAATGGGTTCAAACATAGGTTCCTGCGCAGTCGCTCTTATGGCAGGACTCACCAGCGGCAAAAACGCGAAGCGCACCGCGCTTATCCACCTTATCTTCAACATCAGCGGCGTTGTGGTATTCACGATAGTCGGCGTGCTTATTGATCTGCTTTCGGGCGGAGACGTGAACTTCGGGACAATGTTCGGGAGCCTGTTTCCCGGCGCTCCGCAGACCCAGCTCGCTATGTTCCATACGGTGTTCAACGTGCTGACGGTACTTCTGGTACTGCCGCTGACAAATCTGCTTGTAAGCACCGTTACGGTCATTATCCCCGACGAAAAGGAGATCGTGCATGAGGAGAAGAATGTCCCGAAGCTGCACTACATCGACGACCACATGCTCGCCACACCGCCGGTTGCGGTACAGCAGGCAAAAAACGAGATCGTGAACATGGCGGAGATCGCAATGCAGAACTTCTCGCTTTCCTGCCGTATCATCGGAACACTTGATTTCACCGATTTGGAGCAGTTCCGGGCAAACGAGGAAGAACTGAATTTTCTGAATCACAAGATAGTCGATTTTCTTGTAAAGCTTTCCGACGCGCAGCTGAGCGCAAAGGATATGCGGTATATATCCACCGCTTTTCACGCGGTCACAGACCTCGAACGGGTGGGAGACTATGCCGAGAACATCGTGGAATACGCGGAACATCTGAAAGCCGCGGACGAGAAGTTTTCGGATGACGCGGTTAGCGAGATAGAAGCAGTCCGGGAACTGATAGAGGATCTTTTCGGTCATATCATGCGGGCATATATCAGCGGTGATAAAGAAGCCCTCGATCTTGCAAACGAAGCGGAGGACGAAGTGGATATCGTCACTTCGGAAATGGCGGACAACCATATCCGCAGACTCAGCGAGGGCGTCTGTACAGCCGATGTCGGAGCGCAGTACCTTTCTCTGTCCTCCGACGCGGAAAGAGTTGCGGATCACTTCATAAATCTCGGCAAAGCTGTACGGGAATCATAACATACAGTATTATGTGTGGGAACGGAGGAAACACAATGAACAATGTTACCAAATACTCAAGGCAGTTCTTTGAACCGCCGACAGTAAAGCGAAAGTGGGCGCAGCACTCATACATAGACCATGCGCCCCAGTGGTGCAGCGTCGATCTGAGAGACGGGAACCAGGCACTGATAACGCCGATGAATCTTGAAGAAAAGCTGGAATTCTTCAGAAAGCTCGTTCAGATAGGCTTCAAGGAGATAGAAATAGGCTTCCCCGCCGCGTCCGAAACGGAATACACGTTCTGCCGCACGCTGATCGAAAAGAACATGATACCGGACGATGTGGCGATACAGGTGCTTACCCAGTCAAGAGAGCATATAATCCGCAAGACGTTCGACGCACTCGAGGGCTGTAAAAACGCTGTCGTTCACCTGTACAACTCCACTTCGCTGGCACAGCGCGAGCAGGTGTTCCGCAAAAGCCGTGAGGAAGTCAAAGAGATCGCCGTATCGGGCGCTGAGATGTGCGCGGAATACCGCCGGAAATACAAAGGGAATTTCCGTTTTGAGTATTCCCCGGAAAGCTTCACGGGAACCGAGCCGGAATACGCTCTTGAAGTCTGCAACGCTGTCCTCGATGTATGGAGACCGTCGCCTGACGACAAAGTTATCATCAATCTGCCGGTCACCGTTCAGCTCTCCATGCCCCATGTCTATGCCGACCAGGTTGAGTATATGTGCGACAATCTGAAATACCGCGAAAACGTGACAGTATCGCTGCACCCG
This sequence comes from Ruminiclostridium sp., assembly GCA_017941355.1. Lineage (GTDB taxonomy): Bacteria > Bacillota > Clostridia > Oscillospirales > Ruminococcaceae > Ruminiclostridium_E. Next base: position 49,570 of record JAGAWN010000016.1, read on the forward strand.
CACAATGACAGAGGCTGCGCTGTGGCGGATACCGAAATGGGACTTCTCGCGGGCGCGGAAAGAGTCGAGGGAACGCTGTTCGGCAACGGCGAGAGGACAGGAAACGTCGATATCGTGACCCTCGCGCTGAATATGTATTCACAGGGGGTTGACCCGAAGCTGGAGTTTTCCGATCTTCCCTCCATTTCCGAACTGTACAGCCGTGTCACCGGAATGAGCATCAACGAACGTCAGCCCTACAGCGGAAAACTCGTTTTCGCGGCGTTCAGCGGTTCCCACCAGGACGCTATCGCAAAGGGGCTGAAATGGAGACAGGAAAACGCGCCCGACAAGTGGAACGTCCCCTATCTGCCGATAGACCCCACCGATATCGGGCGGGTTTACGAAGCGGACGTTATCCGCATAAACAGTCAGTCCGGCAAGGGCGGTATCGGATATATCCTCGAAACAAGATTCGGCTACGATCTCCCGAAGAAGATGCGCGAGAGCGTCGGCTATCTCGTCAAGGGCGTTTCGGATCACCGTCACAGGGAGCTGCAGCCAGAGGAGGTTCTCGCGATCTTCAAGGAAAACTATGTTAATATCACCGCTCCCCTCGATATCCCGGAAGTGCATTTTATCCAGGAAAACGGTATCGAAGCCACTGTGGAAATAGTCTATGACGGACACAAAGGAACTGCCGTGAACAGCGGCAACGGACGTCTCGACGCGGTAAGCAACGCAGTCAGGGAGTTCACAAAGCTTGACTTCTCGATAAACGGATATACCGAACACGCGCTCGAACAGGGTTCTTCGTCTCAGGCGGTATCTTACGTTGAGATCACAAGCTGCGGCAAAAGCTTCTGGGGAACAGGAGTTCATACCGATATCATCACATCATCTATCAGGGCTTTCGTCAGCGCTATAAACAATATGCTCACCGCAAAGAGAAACGCCTCCGACCTCGGAAAGGATTATTAACTATGGGAATGACAATGACGCAGAAAATACTTGCCGCTCATTCCGGTCAGGAAAGCGTAAGTGCCGGTCAGCTGATAATGGCTGACCTTGACCTTGTCCTCGGCAACGACATAACCTCTCCCGTTGCAATAAAAGAGTTCGCAAAGCTCGGAAAAGACGGCGTGTTCGACAAGGACAAGGTGACTATGATAATGGATCACTTCGCCCCGAACAAGGACATAAAGGCAGCCGTACAGTGCAAGATGTGCCGTGACTTCTGCACGGAAAAGGATATCACGCATTTCTACGATGTGGGAAGAATGGGCATAGAACACGCCCTTATCCCCGAAAAAGGACTTGTCACGGCAGGTAACTGCGTGATCGGCGCAGACTCGCACACCTGCACATACGGCGCTCTCGGTGCGTTCTCCACCGGCGTAGGCTCAACGGACATGGCTTTCGGTATGGCTTACGGGAAAGCGTGGTTCAAAGTCCCCGCGGCGATAAGGTTCGTTATCACCGGGAAACCACGCAGATACGTTTCCGGCAAGGACGTGATACTTCATATCATCGGTAAGATCGGCGTTGACGGCGCTTTGTACAGATCAATGGAATTCACCGGTGAGGGGCTGAGATACCTCACCATGTCCGACAGACTGTGCATCTCGAATATGGCGATCGAAGCGGGAGCCAAAAACGGCATATTTGAAGTTGACGGCATAACCCTCGGATATCTCAGGGAACACGGAGCCGCCGAGCCTGCGATATACCGCGCTGACGAGGACGCGGAATACGAGGATACCATAAACATTGATCTCTCGCAGACAGAACCCACCGTGTCATTCCCTCACCTGCCGGAAAACGCAAAGACGTTCGGGGAGTTCGGAGAGATACGGATAGATCAGGTAGTGATAGGCTCCTGCACCAACGGACGGCTGGAAGACCTTGAGACTGCGGCGGAGATAATGCGCGGAAGAAAGTGCGCGAAGAACGTGCGGGTCATTATAATCCCGGCAACTCAGGACATATATCTCGCGGCAATGGAGAAAGGGTATATCCGAACATTCATAGAATCCGGCGCTGTGGTTTCAACGCCTACCTGCGGACCCTGTCTCGGAGGATATATGGGTATCCTCGCGGAGGGCGAACGCGCTGTGGCGACGACCAACCGCAACTTCGTGGGAAGAATGGGACACCCCGGCTCGGAGGTCTATCTCGCAAGCCCGGCTGTTGCCGCGGCAAGCGCCGTTACAGGAAAGATCACAAGTCCCTGGGAACTCGAAAAGGAGGCGGCATTATGATATGCAGAGGAAGCGCGATAAAATACGGAGACAACGTTGATACGGACGTTATAATCCCGGCAAGATACTTAAACACCAGCGACCATGCGGAACTTGCTTCGCACTGCATGGAGGATCTCGACAAAACCTTTGTCGGAAGAGTAAAGCCGGGTGATATAATAATTGCCGGAGCAAACTTCGGCTGCGGTTCATCGAGAGAACACGCGCCCATAGCTATAAAGGCAAGCGGCATCTCTCTCGTCATTGCGAAAAGCTTCGCGCGGATATTCTACCGCAACGCCATCAACATAGGTCTTGCGATAGTGGAATGTCCGGACGCTGCGGAAGCTGCCGCGGAGGGAGATACGATAGAAGCCGATCTCGACAGGGGCATTATCCGCGATATCACGGCGGGAAAGGAATTCCGCACCGAGCCTTTCCCGGATTTCATCGAGAAGATCATAGAATCGGGCGGACTGATGAATTTCAGGATCACGGAATGACCTCCGGTTTCCTGCAATGAAAGGAGCGCATAATGGAATACAGAATAGCTTTGCTGAAAGGCGACGGGATAGGTCCCGAGATCGTTGACAGCGCGGTAAGAATACTCGAAAAGACCGGCGCGCGATACGGACACAGATTCATATTCACGCCATACATGATAGGCGGAGCCGCGATCGACGAGACCGGCGAGCCGCTGCCGGAGGAAACGGTAAAGGGCTGTCTCGCCAGCGACAGCGTGCTTCTCGGAGCGGTGGGAGGTCCGAAGTGGGACGATATGCCCGGCGACAGGCGCCCGGAAAAAGCCCTGCTCGGAATACGCTATGCGCTGGGGCTTTACGCGAACCTGCGTCCCGCAAAGATGTTCCCTGCCCTTAAAGGAGCCTCCCCCCTGCGCGAGGATATCATCAGCGCCGGTTTTGACATTATGATCGTGCGTGAACTCACAGGCGGCATCTACTTCGGAGACAGAGGTTACAGGCAGGGAAAATTCGGTGAGGAAGCATACGATACCGAAGCATACAGCGTCAGGGAGATCGAGCGCATCGGCAGAGCCGCGTTCGATATCGCAATGAAACGAGACCGCAGGGTCACGAGCATAGACAAGGCAAACGTTCTCGAAACCTCACGGCTGTGGAGAAAGACCATGCACTCGCTCGCCGGCGAATATCCGGAAGTAACGTACAGCGATATGCTTGTCGATAACACGGCAATGCAGCTTGTGCGCAACCCGAAGCAGTTTGATGTTATTGTCACATCAAATATGTTCGGTGACATTCTCTCCGACGAGGCTTCGCAGATAACCGGCTCTATCGGAATGCTCGCCTCGGCATCACTCGGGGATTCCACACTCGGTATGTATGAACCGATCCACGGTTCGGCTCCGGACATCGCGGGTACCGGAAAGGCAAATCCGATAGCCACGATACTTTCGGCAGCGATGATGCTCAGATATTCCTTCGGGCTTTCCGAGGAAGCGGATCGTATCGAAAACGCCGTTGACAGCGTGCTGAACGAGGGCGCGCGCACGGCGGATATTCTCGGCAGCGCGTCTGAAAAGCCGCTCAGCTGTGCGGAGATGACGGAAAGAATAGCGGATAAGATATAAGGAGTAAACGGGTAATGTGTTGAAGCTGACAAAGGTAGTAAAGATAACGCCGTTTGCGATCCGAACAATAAAAGTGATATGAAAAGGATCATTGCGGATATTCGTGTTTTGTTCCGCCGCATAGAGAATCCCGATAAGGCGGAGACTATATGCGCCTGCATAACCGGGGGCGAGACAGCTGATGTGAACGGCGGAAACACTTTATCAGATATTCTGAACAGCGATATTTCTGTTTTATAATTAATGTGTCCTCAATAACTGCCTTTTGGCAGTTATTGCCTGAAAGTCTGTAAAACAGACTTTCAGATGTTGTTCCAATGCACCTGCGGCGCATTGGAACAACGGACACATTC
>JAGAWN010000151.1 GCA_017941355.1 Ruminiclostridium sp.
CCCGCCGTTAGTCGGGATTTGTATAGCCAGCGGTGCTACCTGCCTATCGCTTCTGACCGCCGTAAATTTATTTGTTTGGCTATACTCCGGCGGTCAGAGGCGATGCAAATGTGCTGCGCTACCATTTTTCTGCGACTTTGGTATATGTGCAGTACCATTTTCTGCGCCGATTGGTATATACTTTTCACGGCGCAGAAAATCGGTATCAGATCTGCACGAAATCGGTATCTGTCGCGGGAAAATCGGTATCGCTGATGGAGCTTTTTGCTATCCTCCGATAAAGTCGAGATCTACGTCCGAAATATCGTCATTTTCGACTTTTTCAGCAGGTGCGGAATTCTGTGCGGGTACGCTGAAATTTCCGTTGCTTTTCAGAATTTTCGCGATACAGGCGGCGAGGAAAGCGGGAAGCGCTTTTTCTGCTGAACGCTCTACCGCTGCCACGATCTCCGCAACGAATTTTTCCTCGCGTTCCCGGGTTTCGAGATACGGGTCGTCCTTCCGGCGAAAATATCTGCCGAAGTAGTCATTTACCGCTGTGACAATCGCGGAAGTGTAAGACTTGAACTCCGTATTATCGAGAGCCTGCAAATATTCCCAAGCTTGACGATGTTCGGGCTTATCAAGATTCAGCCGCAGGCTTGTCGCTCTGATCGTCGGCATTGTCGGTCACTTCCTTTTCGCTGGTTTCTTCCGAAGTAGCTGCTGCGTCTGAAACTTCCACATCATTAGACTTTTTATCTGCGCTGTCGGACTTCGGTTTTGCAGGCTTCTTCGGTTCGTTCTTGTGAAGCTCCTGTTCCCTGAGAAGCGCGTTATATGCGAGCTTTTCATAGCCTTTCGCTGCTGCACATATATCCTCGATTATCACGACACGGGATTCATCATATTCCCCGAAGTGCTTGATGAGGGTAGCACCTCCGCCCGTGATGTACAGCCGCATGAGCTCGCTGTCATATTCGTACTTACGGAGAGTTTCAAAGATGTAGGCGCTGTAATCCTTGATCGCGTCTGAAATGCAGTCGAGATACTTGTCCCCGATGTCCGCCGTTCCAGTGCGGATCATCTGTTCAATGATGCTTTCATCGAGAATAGTGCCGTACCTGTCGAGAACGATGTTCTTCGCCTTTATGACGCACTGGTTGACGCCGAGCTTTTCGGTAAAGGTCTTGCTTTCAACGGGCTTTTTGTTGTTGATGTACATAATGTTCATTGTGCCGTTGCCTATGTCTGCAAGCATATTCACTCCCGTCATTTCAGAAAGCCTTTCAATAACCGCTGTGTAGCCCTGCGGATAAACAGAAGCGTTCACGATCTTGATGTTGTATTGCTTGTCCTTGAAAGTAAACTTGACCTTGCTGTTTTTGGTAAGATACTTGCGGAAATCCTCGCGCTGGGTCTTTACCCATGTGAGCGGAAGTCCGGCGGCGATGTGTACATCTGCCGTAGTGATGCCCTCAATGTCGAGCTCCTTTGCGATAGCCGCGAGATTGAGAATGTAGAAATCCTCGTCCATTGTCTTGTCGGAGAGGAATGCCTTGTGACCCTCTCCAATGCGGTAATACTTGCTGCCGTACTGCAAAATGTCGCCAGTGAAGGTCGGCTCCGTGTCGTAGGCGGTAATGCCTGTCGGCGTTACGTTATTGACCGTCTTGATGTTTCCGTAGCCGTGATCTACGGCTATGACCATTGTGTTGTTGAGTTTTCTCATACTAATTTCCTCCTGTTTTGGTATAATATTGTTTTCCCGACAAAACGGTATCGAAGTCCGGACAATTCATATCGTTTTGTCGTTTACATTATACCAAGAAATTCTCCTAAACCGTATGACCAATAATTTACCAATTTTTTGACCAAATCGGCGCTTGAAAATATACTATTATAAATATATATGCATTTTTAAATGTCCCGAAATCGGTATTGCGCTTTCTGTCGATTTATGGTAGAATATATGTGACGGGTGCTATACCCGAAAAACGGACACACAAAAAAATGACCGAGCCCATTAAATGGACGCGGTCAAACAAACGGTATTTAGTATATGGATAGGACAAATGAAGAATTATGCCTGCTGATACAGTCGGGTGACCAGCAGGCAAAAGAAGATTTATGCCGGAAAAACAGGCTTCTTGTTAAGAAAACGGCTTCCCGATTTTACGGGTCTTACGGCAATGACCTTGACCGCGAGGATCTCGAACAGGTCGGATATCTCGGTCTGCTGACCGCTGCCGAAAAGTATGATGCAAGTAAAGGTGTTAAATTCAGCACATACGCCGTAAAGTGGATAAATCACATGATACTGCGCGAGATTGAGGAATGCGGCTTTTCTATCAGGCTTCCTGCTAATGTACTTGAACTTGTTGGGAAGTGTACGAAGCTCGACACTTCACTTATGCAGCAAGGCTTTGACCGTGACGAACGGTTACAGGTTATCTCCGCAGAACTTGGCTTGTCGATTGAAGAAGTACGGAATTATCTTTCTATGAGGAAACGGTATCAGCAGACAGTTTCTTTGAATACTGTCGTTGATGAGGAAAGCCTGACTGAGATCGGGGAGCTTGTAAAAGACGAGGACACTCCGCTCGTTGAAGATGTAGCCGAAAAGGGTGATATGATAGAGCGACTTCACATTGTTTTGGGTGAACTTGATACACTTGAGCAGGAGGTCATCAAGCATAGATACGGTATTGACGGCGTTGAGATACTGACACTTGCAGAATTAAGCGAAAAGCATGAATTGAGCGAGGCACGGATAAGGCAGATTGAAGAAAGGGCTTTGCGGAAACTGAAATATCTCCTCTTAAAATAGAATAAAGCTTTAATATAACATCAAAAGCCCGTGAAACCCTCTTTGCATAGTTTCACGGGCTTTTTAAAAATAGTACTATAATAATCTACTTGCCGAATTTTCTGAATACCTCTAATAATAGTTCAGACTTGTCGGGCGGAAGGTATCTGTATAGATCAATCAATTCTTTCTCGTTTGGTGAAGCCATAATAATGCTTTCATCTTCATTGAAGAACTCAGATAAAGATATGTCGAGCGGTTTCAGATACCTTGTAATTGTTTCAACAGTTGGTGTTTTGGCATCTTTTTCGACCTCTCTAATGTGATTTGCGGATAATCCGGTAAGGGAACACAATTTATAGAGCGACATTCCCTTTGCCTGTCGATATGACTTTAATTTTTTGCCCATTTCCATATAACCAGCTCCTATTGCTTTACTATTATTATACAACATAACAGAAATCAAAATAAGATACCGAGCGATTGAAATATTATTGACAAATCACACCGGCAGGTGTATAATGATGGAAACGACAGCAACCGTACTATTTATTGAAGGTAACTCTTGCAAAACCATATTTACTATGATATAATAAGGCTTATAATCAAATGCTGAAGAGTGGTGTGGTATATGCTTGATATCCTACTATCAATGGTTGAAACCGATGATGATAAAGAAAAGGTCACAAGACTTTTTGAAACGTATCGACAGCGCATGTATAATCTTGCTTATGGAATCCTACAAAACAATCATGATGCCGAAGATGCTGTTTCAAACGCTTTCATAAGAATAATGAACAATCTACATAAGATATCTGATCCCGAAAGCAGTAAAACACGCGGATATGTGGCAATAGTTACAAAAAATGCTGCAATTGATGTTTATAATGAACGAAAGAAGCATATTCATGATGATATTGATGAGTTAAACATCGCAAGTGATCAGAATATGGAAGACATTATAATCGACAAGTATGATCACGAATTAGTTGACAACGCTATTGGAAGATTAAATGAGAACTATAGGAATATACTTATATTGAGATATTACTATGATTTGACGCTTAATAACATAGCTCTATCTTTGGGTATAACACAAAAAGCTGCAAAAAACAGGCTATACCGAGCACAGCAAAACCTTTTGAAAGAATTAGGAGGGCAGAACGATGAGTGAAAACAATGTTTTATATGATGTTCTTTCTGAAAGAGTTGAAATGCTTGCCGATTCATTTGACGACAATGTACCTTACCACAAATTCTCTCGTGGCTATATGAGAAAAGAAAAAGGAATCCTTAAAGCATATTTAAAATCACAAGAGAAACGGGAAAGCATTGATCTTGCTTATAATAGTATTAAACGTGGAAATAGAATCAAATTTGCAGTTATTGTTGTCATAGCTGCACTTCTATTGGCTGGATTTACAGTATATATTACTCATTATATTGGAAATTTACAGATAAATGAGTATGATACACATTCTTTTGCGTTTTCTGAAGATGTTGACAATTCACCTCAGATTTTGGAAAGCAGATATGAGATCACATATGATTTGAGCGGTTGGGATAAAACCGTTGTAGAAGACATTGATACGCTTTATTATGAAACTTATAGAAAAAAAGATAAAGGGATAAATTTTATATATCGCGTTAAATCATATTATCAAGGAGTTAGAATTAACACAGAAGGAAGTGATATACAAACTAAGAATATAGGTGAAAATACAGCTACATTTTATATTTCCCCGACTGGAGTTGAATGCTTAATATGGGATAACGGAGATTGTATAATGGAGTTTTTTTACAGCGGAATAACATATGATCAAGCATTAGAAATAATTTCTTCAATTAAGAGATATTAAACAGTCAATTTCACCAAAACAAACCTTGAAAATTTGTGAATGTTTTACTGGGACCTTTTTTGGCTTTCTGAGGTTATATATATTAGAGAGTCAGAAAGGCGGTGAAAATAGAAATTTTTTAAGGAAAGGTGGTGAAATAAATGAAAAAAGTATTAAGTATACTGATTATGTTCATTATAGTTGCATCTTATTTCAATATGTCATCTTTTGCATACGATACGGTAATTGATGATGAAATCATAGTTATGGACATTAATTCTGCTGAAAAAAGCTCAAATCTATCCATTGACTATAATAACAAAGCAACCTGTAACAGTATTTTCTCGGATATCAACAGTAATATATACAAGATTAAAGTTGTACAGACTCTTGAAAAGCATTGGGCGTTCGGCGTTTTCTTTGCTGTTAACAATGCAAGCTGGGAAAGAACATTCTATACAGATAGCCTCTCTATGACAAACTATAAGTATAATCTTGAAGGCGGAACTTATAGGGTGAAAACAACATTCATTGTTACGCTCTATAACGGACAGACTGAGTCTATTGACGTTTACAGCAGTGAAGTTGTTGTATATGTATAAATGGACAATCAAATTCCGAACGATAATTATGACTACTAATTTTTTGAAAGGAAACAATATGAAAAAGAAAATTATATCATTTATGGCGATTGGTATGCTATGTTTTTTATGTTCAGCTTGCAACACAAGACCAATAGACCACATAATCGAATCGGATCAAACTGATAATGCTATCTCTACAGATTTTATAAGTGCTGAGGGGAATAATAAAGCTGATGCTGATTCAAATGGTAGCACAAACCATGAAGCCGCTGAAAAAGCAGAAAACAACTTTGCTCAAGTTGAAAAGTTGTCTAACCCGATATTCATTGAAAGTTTGATGATGGAACTCACTGACAAAGAATGTATAGAAACTAGTGACGCAATACTGAGAGGCACAATTGTTTCATCGAACGAGTATAAAATCAAAGGAAAAAGCAGCGATTACTATGAAACTGTGTTTAATTTCAATGTTAGCAGAGTTTTTTACTCAAAGGATATAAAAGAAAATGATATCATACCAATATCTGTTTTTAATTCAACGCATGAGTATAATTTAGATTTTCCTGCACTTATCGATGGACATGAGTATATCATTATGGTGAGAAAACCTAGTGAAAACTCTCCATTAAGGGAGATCACAAAATACAATTTAAAATCTCCTTTTTATGCTTGTATTCCAATAATAGATAACTATTGTGAAGTTAACAAAATATTTTCAGGGTATGCCGAAAGCGTACAAAAAAGTTTATTCTTAGATGGTTTCGATGAAAAAGAGAAGGATATCTTGCTTTTTGATGATTATGACTTTACTAAATCAGAAATAATGAATTATTTTGCTGATGAAATTCAAATTAAGAACAAGTTTGAGCAGATATATGTAATGAAAATCCAGGAGTTTGAAAAAAAGCTTGGTGAAGAGATCGAGGTGTTAAAATGAAAAATAAAATAATTAGTATAATAATAGTATCTGTTTTGTCTATTTCTTTATTGAGCGTTTCTGCATCGGCAACGAGATGTGAGTTGCAGGATTATAATATTGATTCAACATCAACATGGACATTTGTTAATAGTAATCATGCTCATGCAGGTACAAAAACAAATACATATAAATATGCCGATGCTGAAACAAAGAACAATTATCAGAGCTATGTAAATGGTGGAAAAGGTTTATGGGGTTCATATATATCTTTGTCGTACTCTTCTTCATCAACACAAGGATATATATATACAGAGAGCTTGCCAGATAGTGATGCAATTGCGACGTCACTAGATAGGCATTCAACAAATGGTCATTTTTACGAATGGAAAATAAGAATAAATACAGATAATTTTGACGGTTTGAGTGCAGCGAACAAGAATAGAGCTATGGCACATGAGATTGGTCATACGTATGGATTGGGACATACATCAAGTTCCAGTTCAATAATGTACCCGACTATCGGACCAAGTACAAATACATACGTTACGTCAAATGACAAATTAGGTATGGAGACAATGACACATGTTCATACGCATGGTAGCGGAAATGATTACGATTACTCTATAATATATAGTGGTGCTGAAATACAATATAAACATAAAAAAACTTGTACTGTCTGTGGAGCTTACACAAAAGAAGATCATGATTTATCATCAGGTGTATGTGTTTGCGGCTTTTTCCCGACAAGTTGAGTACTAAGTCAAACTAAAACAAATGAAAGCGTATGGTTTACTGAGATGTAAATCATGCGCTTTTTCTATCCAAAGGGAACCTCTAAAAGATGCTCCGCCCGGTGATCCGAGCGGAGTTTTTGATTATTCGGGTTTGTTTAAGATGTCGATTATGAATTTTGCGCCGAGCCGGAAACTTCTGATAAAGTCCTCCTCGCTTTCCATAGCTGCCATATTACACATCGTTTCCCTGTATTCGTCAAGGTCGTTCGACAATGCCGGAAACTGTTTGAGAATTTTGCTCTCGACCTGATTAAGATGTGCCTTTGTGTCCTTGTACTTCTGAGTGTTGGGTGACAGTTCCTTGCAGGGCATTACCTCGCCCCAATACAGCTTTTTGATGATACTTTTCATAATACTATGTTCCTCCGTATGAATTTGTATTTGTAAAAAGTACCGTAAAATCGGCATTTGATGTGATTGTTAGAGTGTTGCTATAGGCAAGCCCGTTTGGACTTTGAACATGGTCAAGCGGATAATCGAAAACAAGAAATACACCGGCACTTCCGATTATCCGCAGATCATTGATAATGCTATATTTGACGCTGTCAGGGCTATTGCAGATGAGCGTTATGATCGGATGAACACAGCAGATGACGAGACTAAGTTACTCCGAGGGATGATAAAAGGCAGAAGGCCTCGCATCAGCACCGAGAAGATACGGACTGCGATAGTACAGATCATCAATTCGCTGATATCCGATCCGACACTCGCAGCGCCAAAAGGAAACTATGAGTACACTCCTTACAGAGAAACTATAGCCGCAGACGATAAGATAAGAACGCTGATGCAGGATCCGGACGCAGATACAGAGCAGCTTGAAAAGCTGATATTTGAAGCGGCATCGCTGAGATATAACGATTGCCCTTATGATAACAGAGATAAGACGATTCCGATGATAGATATGCTCACCAAGCATGAGCCGACAGCGGAACTTGATATAGAGCTTGTAAAAAGCGTAGTAAAGCACATATTCATTGACAACGGCGTTATAAGCGCCGAACTTGTCAACGGTGTGATTATCCCCTCACAAGGAGAGTGACAGATATGCTTACCAAAGCACAGACGGATATGCGCGTGACCATGATCCCGGCAAAGCCAAAGGAAGAAATATC
>JAGAWN010000152.1 GCA_017941355.1 Ruminiclostridium sp.
ATTACGGCGAGCCGCAGCCTCCGACCCGTGAATACTATCAGGGTATCGAAGCCGGTTACGAGGCAAACGGTATGGATACTGCGCCTTTAAGAGCTGCATGGAACAGAGCTTACGATCAGTACACAACGCGCATTATACAGCAATCCCGAGATATTTCCGAGAGCGGAAATGAGGAATATGACTACGATGAGGACTGCGACGAGGACGAGGATCCCGACATGAACGATATCCAGTCTCAGGAGATGTGATATGGCGGCGGGAGCAATAATAACAAAGGTAGCCGGAGCGGTACTCTCCAATGAGAAAGGACGCGAGCTTGTCCTTGTGCTGATCACGGCGATCCTGTTGCCGATAATAATGATCATTCTTGTGTTTATCTCGATATTGTCAGGAACCACCAGCGCCAATGTATCGCTGCTTGATTGCAGTTTCAAAAATGTGGCGATACCGAGCAGCTTCACCGATGAACAGTCTCAGGCGATAGAGGAAATGCGTGACAGTCTCGCAAACATAGATGAAATAATTGCGGAGAAAGAGAATGCAGCCGACTACGATGCGAACATGGTCAAGGCTGTTTTTTATTGTCTGCAATTCGGCGCGCAGCCTTCCGGTGACGATGAGGAATTCGATATGGAGATGTTCTGTGACTGCTTCGAGGGCATTTCGTATTCGGAAATAGATGATGCATACGAGAATATATCGGGAAACTTTCCCGACTTGGAGGTGACCGAAAATGTAAAAATAGGTGTGGAGAATGTTTATAAATACCTTACGGAGGGAGTGAAGAAATGAAATACAGAGGAATGTTCGTGGAGATTATTCCCGAAACCGGAATCGAACGCGAGGATAAGGACGGCAGTATAAAGCTGTGTTCCGGCAGCCGCTACCGCATCTATTCCGATGAGAAAATGCAGGATATGACAGACGAGTTCTGTGCCGCTGTCGGGTTTGAGTTGCCCGATGACAGCACGGAGAACGCAGAGTTTTTTGCAAGGGAGTATATCGACTGTGAATTTAAAAGACTTGCTCACGAAAATATCGAACAGAAAGAAGGAGGAATCGCCATTGCGATTTGACAGAAAGGACTTCAACCCCATGACACACATGGGTGTATGCGCGGAGGACTGCAAGATGATTTCCCTTGCACTCTCGCAAAAAAAGACACTTACCATTGACAGCGAAGGTCACATCTACGACAACACCGGTCGCTGGATAGCCGACGGAAAGGAGCGCGGATAATATGCCCGAAGGAACAAACACAAAGGCTCTGTACACAGTGATCGAGAGCAGCACAACGACATATTTCCACTCATATAATTCAGGTGGATTGTCGTTCCCGTTCCACATCTACGACAAGGCTCAAAGCATAGCCGAGATCATCAGAAACAGCGGCTTTCAGGACACTGTATGGGCAAAAGATGTCCTGCCGCTGATGTCCACGGACAATAAATTTTATCCCGAAAACAAGAACGAATATCTTATGACGCCGCTGCCCGTAGATCTTGCAAGAGAGCATTTTGAAAACTTCCGCAAGGGTCTGGATTTCGGATATTCGATAACGCTTGATTACGACCGCAAGACAGTAGGTATTGAGATCAACCGGAACCTTGTGCATACGAATGTGCAGGATATACATATCTCGGTCAACGATCCGAAGGTCATAAAGCTATTGAGCATGGACTGCGCCGATGCCGCCGACCGTGAGTGTGAATTCCGGAACGCGTTTGCCGAGCCGCCGAAGCCCGCCAAGAACTACATTATGAGCGTAAAGCTCGAATACAACGGAAAGCATTTTATCTCAGGTCTGCCGATGGACGAGGACGGTATAGATACCGCGAAGGTAAACCTCGGCGTGAACGATCTCGATTACTGCAATATAAGCGTGGACATCAACAACCGATATCTCAACAGCATTGCGGAAATCTCTGAGCAGAATTTCACGGAGCTTAACAGCATTGCGGATTGGGCTGAGAGCGCTGACGAGGACGAACTGAAAAAGTTCGCCGCCGCTGTTCAGGCATACAAGCCCCGAACTGTTTTCGGTATCAGCAACATCATCGACAATCTGGGCGACATTGAGCTGGTGGAGGTCTACAGCACGGAAGAATACGGACACGAGGCTCTGTACGGTTGCAACAGCCGTGACGAACTGACACAGTCCTTTGAGAGCCAAGTTGAGGACTACATAGATTTTGACCGATACGGTCGTGATCTTATGGACGAAGATGGGGCGATAGAAACGGACTACGGTTACATCTACAGCGAGGACGGCTTCGAGCTTGACGAAACACCGTCAATGCAGATGTTGTGATCCTGCAATAAGTATATCACTTATTTTGCGGAACGTCAATTAAAAAATGAAGGGATGGTACAGCACATTGCCAAAAATAGAAAATCAATGGATGTATGTATATGTGTGTTACGCCGGAGAGGAAGAAAGTGTTATGCTCCCTCTTGACGACGAAAAACGGGAATGTCTTCTGAAAGACTTACAGATGGAAAAGCTGTCGGACGGATATCTCTACGGCTGGCACGCAACTCAAGGTATCGAAAAATTATGCAATGTTCATGTTGAACACGACACGGATATAGAGAAGCTCAGTGAATTTGCGGAGTGGGTAATGTGGGCGTGTGAGCAGGATACGGATCCTAACCCTACAGAGGTGTTCACAGCGATATTGTATTCCAAAATGAGAGATCACCCCGTAAGTGTGGAGGAAGCTATAGAGATCGCCCAAAACCTTGACCGCTATGAGGTTATTCCGGTGGACGATGCTTATGAATACGGCTATGAGTATTTATACGGCGGTAATAACGATATGACCTACTCGGAATTCGCAGAATCGGTTGAGAAATACATTGACTTTGAGGAATACGGAAAGATGCGGCTGGAGGCTGACGGAGCGATAAAGACCGAGCATGGATATGTTATAGAGCATGACAGCATTCAGCCTGTTCGGGGGCAGGAGCAAACAATGTAACAAATACGAAAGGAAGAATCAATGGATAATAACGCTCTCTACTGCGTCATAGAAAATCGCAGAGAAAGATATTTCACAAGCAGGCTCGCGGGCGGGTTCTCCTATCCGCTGATAGTGTTCAACACCGCCGATTCGCTGTCTGAAACCATGAGCAGTAACTCCCTCGTCGGGCGGTGTGAGGCTGCCGACCTGCTTCCGATAATGACGGCAAACGAGATGTTCCCCGAAACCTGTACGGGAGTTAAGCTGTTCAGCGAGATATCCGACAGCAGTTTCTGTCAGAAAGCCGACAGATTCGGGATAGATGATGAAGAGATCACTCAGGACGAGGTCGAGGACGATACATACGCTTGGGTCATCTCATTTTGACTCAGATACGGAGGTTTCACATGAAGAAAAACATCATCATCACGATGGAAAACGAGAAGCTCTCTGCTCTCAAAATGTACACGGAACAGAAAGGCTCTACCGTGGAGGAAGAACTGACGCGGTTCGCCGAGCAGATGTACGCAAAGACCGTTCCTCAGAATGTCCGTGATTTTATTGACATGATGAGCAGGCAGCAGCCCGCACCAAAGCCGAGAAATACTTCGGCTGCCGAGGACACAGGCGCTTGATCTGCAATAAGGATTCACAGCAGAAATGCCTTTGGATAGTGATATCCGAGGGTATTTTGGCGTTTTGAAAGGAGATCACAGGTATGTAGGAGAAGATAGAACAGTCATGCCGCCAAGAACCGCCCTGTTTCGCTCCGTGTGCGATTTTCGGACGCAGGTGGAGAAACGATACCGCCGAGAGGTCCGGATGCAAATTTGAGCCGTTTCTGACGGCGTTTCGGAAAAGCAGATGACCGAGTCGGTTTTCGGACGGTTTCGACCGTCTCGTGAGCAGCCGTGAGGGGTGGTTTTGGGGCTATGATTTTTATGCAGGAAAAAGGGCGGGCGTCTTTTTGCCGCCTCGCCCGTCAACATCGTCGGGCAAAGCCCGCCGTTAAGGGATAAAGCCAATTGTGAAAAAAGGGTCAAAATATGAGCAGGAGCAGAAATCGGGGGTCAAATCCCGTGAAAACAGAAGAAAACGCCGTTGTTAAGGCATCCGAGGTGGGGTCAAAAAAGATAAAGTACGCTTTTCACATCTCTCCGGAGTGCATGAAAGAGATAAATGAGACTTACAAGAAGGACGGCAGCACCACGCGCAATGAGTTCATCGAAAATGCCGTGAACTTCTACATTGACTATCTGAAAGGCGGCACGATGACCAATTACCTTGCCCCTATCATAAAGCGAATGGTCGAGGCAACTGTTGAAACATCGGAGCAGCGTATCAGCCGAAACCTTTTCAAGATCGCGGTGGAGCTGGGAAAGATATCTCACATGGTCGCAGCTACCAATGACATAGACGATGAAACTGTTGAGAGTTTGCATCGTATGTGTGTTGATGAGGTGCGCCGCATCAATGGTATCATAAACTATGAGAGCGCGGTACGCTTTCAGAAAGATGAATAATGCCGAGGATAATAGTGTCGAGCCGCTACCTCAAACCCGGAACTGCCGGAAAGCGCGGCGGACTTGTCAAATATATTGCAACGAGAGAATCCGTGGAGATGTACTCGCCGCAGGAACGCGGTGTCCCGGTCACCAAAAGTCAGACAGAGCTTATCACAAAGCTGCTTGAAATGTTTCCCTCGGAACTCTCCTCGCATGAGTACGCTGACTACAAGAGCAGCCCAACAAAGGATAACGCCTCGGAGCTGATAACCGAGATACTCGAACGCAATGCAGACAGGCTCACAGACCGTGAGATGCTCGTCAAATATATTTCCGAGCGCCCCGGCGTTGAGAAGATCGGCAAGCATGGATTGTTCTCCGCCGACAAGGGCGAGGTCGATCTGAACGAGGCGAAGGCTATCGTCTCAAACCATGACGGGAATGTGTGGACGAATGTCGTGTCGCTAAAGCGCGAGGACGCGGAAAGACTCGGATACACTACGCCTCAGGCATGGCAGAACCTTGTACTGAAAAGTCTTGATAAGATAGCGCAGGCTCATAAGATAAAGCTCGATCATCTTCGGTGGTATGCGGCATTCCACAACACAGCTCACCACCCGCACATACATCTTCTGGTGTACTCAACAGACCCGACCGAGGGTTACATGACCGAGAATGGGATAGAAATGCTGAAAAGCACGTTTGCAAATATAATCTTCAAGGACGAGCTGAACGAGATATATCAGAAGCAGACACAGGTGCGTGATGATCTCCGTGCGGAGGCAAAGCGTAAGATGCAGGAGCTGCTCTCGGAGATACAGAACCGCCTTGTGGATCCGCAGCTCGAAGCACTGATACTGAAACTGTCCCGGCAGCTTGAAAATGCGAAAGGCAAAAAGGTGTACGGGTACTTGCAGACGCAGGTCAAAAAGACTGTCGATGATATTGTTGCAATGCTCGCCGCTGACCCGGCGATCAAGAAGATGTACGATGAATGGTGTCGGTTGGAGCAGGAGAAATATGCTACATACACAAATGCGGTAAAGCAGTTTCCTTCGCTTCATGAAAACAAGATGTTCAAGCCGATAAAGAACAGCGTTATAAACGCGGTACTGGAAATGTCGCATACACTTGGCTCTGCCGAGTGTGAGATTAAGGAAGATGATGCTCTGCCGGAGCCGGAAGAGATTGAAATGCCGGACGAGAACACTCCTGTAAATGTAACGCGCAGTAAAACAAGCCATGCTGAAACCTATCGTCTTGCAAAGAAATACTTGAAAGGCGACGGTGTGTACCCCGACCCGGAGTATGCAATCAAGCTGTTTGAGTCTTGCGGCGATTACAAGTATGCTGGGTACGCTTTGGGAAAAATATATCTCGACGGACAGTATGCGGCGAGAAATCTTGAACTTGCAGAGAAGTATCTGAA
>JAGAWN010000153.1 GCA_017941355.1 Ruminiclostridium sp.
GATAACCGAGGACGATCTTCCGGAGATCTTCGGGCAGTACGACAAGCTTTACGAGATAATGGCGGAAAGCGTGGAAAAGACCGGCAAAAAGCCGTTCAATTTCTTCCACTACATGATCGACCTGAATCAGGGACCCTGCGCTGTGAAGCGTCTGCGGGGCTGCGGCTGCGGCAACGAGTATGTGGCAGTGACGCCGGACGGCGATATTTACCCGTGTCATCAGTTTGTCGGTATTGACGAGTGGAAAATGGGCAATATATATACGGGCGATGTTGACCCGAAGATAGCTGACTACTTTGCAAAAACGCATATCTACAGCAAGAAGGGCTGTTCGGACTGCTGGGCGCGTTTCTACTGCTCCGGTGGCTGCAACGCCAACGGATTCATTTATGAGGGTGATGTGAGAACGCCGTACAAGATACAGTGCGCCATGATGAAGAAGCGTGTGGAGTGCGGTATCGCTCTTGCGATAAAAGTCAATGAACACAATGGTACATGATACTGTCACACATTTTCACAATGTGTAAATATCCTTTTTCCTAAAAATGCCTCAACGTTAAAGAATCTGTCATATTTCTGTCACAATCGGGGTATAGAATAATAATCACAAAAGGGAAATATCCCGGATACATATAGACCGCTAAGCGGGAGAAAGGATGTTGTCTTATGGAACAGAATTACAATAACAACGGTTATAATAACTATAACGGCTATCAGCAGCCTCAGGATCAGCAGCAGTATGTGTACGCTCAGCCGGCGCAGACCGTACAGCCGGAGAAGAAGAAGGGCAGGGGCAAGTTCGCAAAGGCGCTCGCACTTATCGCGGCGGTCGCGGTGGTAGGCGGCGGCGCAGGTTTCGGCGGCGCTATGCTCGCATCGAATATGATAAAGACCGACGGCGATAACGGGAATGCGAGAATAACCGCTTCCTACAATATAAACGACGATAAAGACAGCGGCGAAGAGTCCGAGTCAAACGGGAACGTATCTTCCGCGCTTGCGGCGATATCGGATTCCGAAAGCGGCACTGCCGGCAGCACGTCCGGTAAGCGGTATCCCACAAGCGTTACGCCCACCGGCGCTAACGGCGCGTACACCGCAGACGAGCTTTACGAAGCAGTGAACGATACTATCGTTCTTGTAAAAGTCTATCAGCAGAACAGCGCAAGCAGCTTCAGCTACTATGACTACTATTTCGGCTACGGAGTACCTGATGACAGTTCCAAGAACGATGAACCGGTATATACCGGCTACGGAAGCGGCATTGTTTTCACGGAGGACGGTTATATAATCACCAATGCTCATGTTGTGGACGGCGCTACCAAGCTGGTCGTTGAAGTGAACGACTACAACGATCCCGATAAGACCCATGAATATGAGGCTGAGCTGATAGGCTCGGATACCTCCACAGACGTTGCGGTCCTCAAGATCAGCCGTGACGAGCCGTTCCTTGCCGCGAAGATCGGTGACAGCGATTCCCTCAAGGTAGGTCAGGACGTATGTGTTATCGGAAACCCAGGTATCACCGCAAAGATAATGTTCGACCACACCATGACAAAGGGCATAGTTTCGGGACTCGATGTTGAGTGCCTTGCCGACAACGGCTACAGCATCAGCCTTATCCAGACTGACGCGGCTATCAACAGCGGAAACTCCGGCGGCGGTATGTTCGATATGTACGGAAATGTAGTCGGTATCGTCAATTCCAAGATAATCGCGTCAACATACGAAGGCATAGGATTTGCGCTGACTATCAACGAGGCAAAGCCGATAATGGAAGACCTGCTCAACTACGGCTATGTAAAGAGCCGTCCTGTGCTCGGAGTTACCACCGTAGAGCTTACCGAATACCGTGCGCAGCTTTACGGCGCAAAGCTTTCCAAGGGACTGCTCATTTCCGGCATGAACGAGGGTGCGCCGGTTGAGAAGAGCGGACTCAAAGTTGCAGATATCATCACCAAGATCAACGGCATAAATGTTGAGACCGTAAGCGATGTTCAGTCTATCATCGGCAAGCTGAAAGTCGGCGATACCGTGACCGCCACAGTAGCCCGCGAAAACGGTCTCGGCGGCATGGACAGCATTGATATCGAGATTGAGCTTACAGAAAGCTCCAACGGCAATGTATCCTCAAAAAGATAACAGGCGATGAACCTTTACGGCTCCCGTTTCTATCGAGAAGCGGGAGCCGTTTTCGCGTTCAATTGTAAAAATGCCCTAAAATTGAGTTTTTTTGACAGATTTTGTGTGTAAAAAACTATTTACTTACAAAATAAAATATGCTATAATAATATATTGCGAAAGGAGAGGTGCAAATGAAATATCTGCTTTGCTACACCGAAAGGTACGACAACGGAAACAACATGAAAGCCGAAAGCGAGACTTTTGACGATTTTGCGGACGCAGTCGTGAGATACACCCTTATGTGCGGAGGACGCGACAATGTGGTGCTTGCCGAGACCGACAGCGGGCGGATAATCAGCCAGTTCTCGCGTTCGCGCAGTTCCGACGGCTCTGAATTCACGCCGGATTCCGTTTTTATCAGATAACGGTCATTCTCCGCATACGGCGGAATGATATAAATTCTGTCGGCTCACCCTCAGCGGGAGCCAGAAAGGAAAGAAAATGGAAGCAAAAAACAACACAATCACCGATCCGACCAAAGCGGCGGGTACGGTAAACAAGGCAGAAAACCGCAAGTACATCAACACCATAGTCGGTCTCGGAATGATGACGGCTATCGTGGTCGTGCTGCAGCTTCTGTCGTCGGTCATCAAGTTCGGACCGTTCAGCATCACGCTCGCACTTACGGCGATGATAGTCGGCGGCGCGGTGTACGGTATCTGGGCAGGAGCATGGCTCGGCTTAGCAATGGGAATAACCGTTCTCCTGAGCGGCGACGCTGCGGCATTCCTGACGATCAGCCCTATAGGTACATTCCTTACCGTTCTTCTCAAGGGCGCACTTGCCGGACTTGCGGCAGCGGCGGTCTATAAGCTCATTGAGAAAAATAGCAGGTTCGGTGCGGTCATCGCAGCCGGCGTTACGGCTCCGGTAGTGAACACGGGCATATTCATCATAGGCACATTCCTGTTCTTCCTCGATACTATTAAAGAATGGGCTGGTCAGACCCCGGTAGTTGAGTACATCTTTACCGGTCTTATCGGTCTTAACTTCCCGGTTGAGCTTATGGTGAACCTCGCTCTCAGCACAGTTACGGTAACTGTCATTGGAATTGTAAAGAAAACAATGTCCGAGAAAGGCTGAGATCCCGACATAACTTGAAAACGCCGCGCATCCGTAAAGAACGGGTGCGCGGCATAAAGGACAAAGAATGGAATACTTTTTAAATACCGCCCGACAGCTGCCCGAATACCGTGCGGCTGCTTCGTCGGTAAGCGGTATGCCCGTGATGATAACCGGGCTTTCGCATATCCACAAGGCACACTTCCTCGCCGCGCTGTCAATGGAGCCGGGATTTCACGCTCCGCTGACCGTTATCTGTGACACCGAGGGCGAGGGTGCAAGGCTGTGTGCGGATATCAACACAATGACCGGTGAGGAGACAGCGTTCCAGTTCCCGGCAAAGGACATAGTTCTCGGTGATGTTGACGCGGTCTCACGCGAATATGAGCATCGGAGGATAGGCATTCTCTCGCGGATGTTTTCGGGAAACGCAAAGATAGTCTGCGCGACTCCCGAGGCCGCCGCACAGATAACCATACCGCGCCGGATACTGAAAAAACGCACGGTAACAATAAGTTCGGGCGACCGGATCTCGCTGCCCGATATCACGTCCGCTCTGGTCGAAGCGGGCTATTCGCGCTGCGATCAGATCGAGGGCGTGTCGCAGTTCTCGGTGCGGGGCGCGATACTCGATGTCTACCCCGTGAACTTCGGTGCGCCTGTCCGTATTGAACTCTGGGGAGACGATGTTGATACCGTTTCCACTTTCGATGTGGAGAGCCAGCGACGTATAGATACGATAAAGTCCATTGACATTGCGCCCGCGCTGGAAACTCTGTTCCTCGACAACGGGCAGATAGAGGAGAAGCTGAACGCGCTGCTCCCGAAGATACGCGGCAAGAAAGCGGACGAGGTGAAAGCTCGCATACGCCGGGACATCGAGAATGTCAGCGGCGGCGCGGGCTGCATGAATACCGACCGTTATCTGCCCCTCTGTTACGATGAGGAAGAAACGCTGTTCGATTATTCCGCAAACGTTATGATATGTGAGAATACTGCCTGCGCCGAAAGCTTCAAGGCAGCGTTCGCGCAGCATACCGAGGATATAAAGCTGCTCTTTGAGGAGGGAGTTCTCTGCAAAGGGCTTGACCGCTATATGCTCACCCGCACGGAGTATCAGACCGCGGCGGAATCCCGTGTAAGCGTGTATCTCGACAACTTCATGCGCGGCGGAGATATACGGCTTTCCAAGCTGCTGAGCGTATCGGCGGGACAGGTGGCTCCGTGGAGCGGAGAGTACAAGGTGCTGCTGGACGAGTTGAAAAACTACCTTAACGATAATTTCAGTGTTATCGTTATGGCGGGAACAGACAAGGCAGCAAAAGTTCTTGCGGACGATCTGCGAAGCGACGGTATGCCGGCGGATTACGCCGCTGACCCCAAAAAACTGTACGCGAAGCGCATTTACGTCACTCCGGGAGTCCTGACTTCCGGCTACAGCTATCCGGAGGCGCGGCTTGTCTGCATTTCGCACACAGCCGTGACGATACAGACCCGTGAGGCTCCGAAGCGCAAAAAAGCGGAGATGATAAATTCGCTCAACGATATCTCGGTGGGTGATCTTGTGGTGCATAACACCTACGGCATCGGAGTTTTTGACGGCGTTCAGAAGCTGACGCAGGACAGGATAAGCAAGGACTACATCAAGATAAAATACGCTGGAACAGACGTTCTGTACGTCCCCGTAACGCAGCTTGATCTGATTTCCCGCTACATCGGCACAGGTGATGTCAGCACGGTGAAGCTGTCGAAAATGAACTCCGACCAGTGGCAGAAAACCAAGACGAAAGCGAAGGCTGCCGCTAAGGAAATGGCGGCGGAGTTCATCGAGCTGTACTCAAAGCGCATGAAAACGAAGGGCTATGCCTTTGAACCCGACGGTCCCGAGCAGGCTGAGTTCGAGAATCACTTCAACTACGTCGAGACCGACGACCAGGTGCGCTGCATAAACGAGATAAAGCTTGACATGGAGAACGACAAGCCCATGGAGCGCCTGCTCTGCGGAGATGTCGGATTCGGCAAGACCGAGGTGGCGCTGCGGGCGGCGTTCAAGTGCATAATGAGCGGGAAGCAGTGTGCGCTGCTCTGCCCGACAACGGTGCTTGCGTGGCAGCACTACCAGACCGTCCTCAAACGCATGGACGGCTTCGGACTGGATATCGAGCTGCTGTCGCGTTTCCGCAGCCAGAAAGAGATCAAGGCGACGATCGAGAAGATGAAGCGCGGCTCGGTGGATATGGTCATAGGAACTCACCGTCTTGTGCAGGACGACGTAGCGTTCAAGGATCTCGGTCTTGTGATAATAGACGAGGAGCAGCGCTTCGGTGTTGCCCACAAGGACAAATTCAAGCAGATGTTCGCGGGCGTGGATATCCTCACGCTTTCCGCGACGCCTATCCCGCGCACGCTGAACATGGCTATGTCGGGAATACGCGACATGAGCGTCATAGAGACTCCCCCGCAGGACAGACAGCCGGTGACAACTTACGTTATCGAGCATAATGACGGAGTTATTGCGCAGGCTATCAACAAGGAACTGCGCAGAGGCGGGCAGATATACTATATACATAACCGCATCGAGTCTATCTTCCAGCGGGCGGCGGAGCTGCACAAGCTCGTCCCCGAAGCGCGTATAGGCATTGCTCACGGCAAAATGGAGGAGGACGATCTTCTCGAAGTCTGGCGGAAGCTGTTGGAGCATGAGATAGATATGCTGGTCTGCACCACGCTGATAGAAACGGGAGTTGACGTTCCGAACTGCAACACCCTTATCATCGAGAACGCGGACTGCATGGGACTCGCGCAGCTCCACCAGCTCCGCGGACGAGTCGGGCGCACGAACCGCCGTGCCTTTGCATACTTCACGTTCAAGCGGGGCAAGGTACTGTCGGAGGTGGCGCAGAAGCGTCTTGACGCGATACGCGAGTTCACCAGATTCGGTTCGGGATTCCGCATCGCCATGCGTGATCTTGAGATACGCGGCGCGGGGTCGATACTCGGCGCGTCCCAGTCCGGACACATGAGCGCTGTCGGTTATGATATGTATCTGAAGCTTCTCGATGAGGCTGTAAAGGAGCAGCGCGGCGAGGAAACGGTAAAACAGCCCGACTGCCTTGTAGATGTCAAGGTAGATGCGTATATCCCGGAGGACTATATCTCCAATCAGGCGCAGCGTATAAGCTGCTACAAGCGTATAGCGCTGATACGCAGCGAGGACGATGCCTATGATGTGACCGATGAGCTTATCGACCGCTACGGCGAGATACCCGCGCCGGTTGAGGGACTCATAGATGTGGCGCAGGTGCGCAACATGGCACAGGCTCTCGGTATAACCGAGATAATACAGGGCAAGGACGGGCTGAGCTTTTACACGGAGAACCCGGATATGCAGAAGCTCGGACGGCTCAACGCGGCAATGGACGGACGTGTGAGCCTTGACCTCATGGGAAAGACCTGCTTCCGGATAAACCCGGAGAAGAACGAGAAGCCACTGGCACTTATGAAGCAGATAATAGAAAACCTCGGAGCGCCGTGAACCGGCGATCCGCACTGAAAGGAAGATAAAAGTGAGCATTACCGAAAAGCTTGGAAAGGCTGCCGCAGAGATAGGCAGCGCGGCAGATGAAGCGATAGATCTCGCAAAGGCAAAGTATGAGGAGACAGTTACTCCCGAAAAGCGCGCGGAACTGAAAGAAAAGTTCGATAAAGGGCTTAAAACCGTTGACAGCAAGATGACCGTTGCCGTTGATAAGATAGAAAACGGCATAAAGGGCTTTGTTGACGGATTCAACTCCGACAAGAAGGACAGCTGATGTCGGTATTTGATATTTTTAAGAAGCTGGAGCAGGAGCGCGCTCCGCAGCCTGTCGGCGCTGTGGAGTTCATAATCTGCGGGCTTGGCAATCCCGGTACGCAGTATGAGAACACCCGCCACAACTGCGGTTTCATGGCGCTCGACACGCTTGCGGAGTCGCTGCACGCGGACGTGAAGAAGCTGAAATTCAAGTCGCTCACCGCTGATGTGAACATAGACGGTGTGCATTGTCTGCTGATGAAGCCGACGACATTCATGAACAACAGCGGTGAAGCTGTTGTGGAGGCGCTGAACTTCTACAAGCTGCCGCCGGAGAAACTTCTGGTGATGTATGACGACATATCGCTGGACGTGGGGAGACTGCGCATACGCAAAAAGGGAAGTGACGGAGGTCACAACGGCATAAAGAGCATAATCTACCTTACCGGCAGCGATACATTCCCGCGCATCAAAATAGGCGTGGGCGCAAAGCCGAACCCGGATTATGACCTTGCGGCGTGGGTGCTGGGAATGTTCCCGAAAGAGCAGGGTGAGCTGCTGGAAAAGACGTTCGCAAACGCGGCAGCCGCGGCGTGTCTCATAGCGGCGGGCAAGACAGATGAAGCAATGAACAGGTATAACTCGTAGTATCGTCGGTGAGTGAAATGGGAAAAAAGAGTAAAAAGGACTACAGACCGGAGAATTACCGGGTGAAAAGCGGATCGGGCGCTCCCGGCGGACGTTCCGGATCTTACAATAACGATAGTCTTATTGATGATATACTTACAAAGACCGGGAGCGGCGGAAAGGTTTCAGACGATCTGCTGGACGATATCCTGCGGGAAGAAGCGTCGAAAAAGGCAGCGGAAACCGGTGCGGCACCGCATACCGCTGCCCGGAAAACGACACCGGACGCGGAGACGAAACCTGCGGATATCCCGGTGAAAGCCGCGGCAGAGCCGGGGATCTCCGGCAAAGAACAGAATCCTGCCGCAAAAGCCGTTGCTGACGTTTCGGCGCAGACGGAAAATCCTGCTAAATACGTCACCGGACTGATCTTTTCCGGGTTTGACGATACGGCAGAGTTTGATTCCGGACGGAGAAAGGAAGATGAGATCCTTTCCGCCGGCGGGAGCGAAACAGATAAAATGTCGCTGAAATGGACGACAGAGACAGAAAATGCCTCCCCTTCCAATAGTGCAAAATCGACGAAAAAAAAGAAAGCTCTTGAATGGCACGGCGGTCAGGACGAGCCTTTGCAGGGATCCGACGAATCGGAAAAGCGGGACAATCCGCAGAAAACTGACGGATCCGAAAAAACGGTGAAGCAGGACAAAACGGAGGCAGCCGTCAACAACGAAACCGCTGCGGAGCCGGTTAAAACCGGCAAACCGGAAACACAGGCGGAACAGAAGAAACCGGATATCCGTGCAGTAAACGAAAAAACGTCTGAAACGGTGATACCGGATAAAACGGAGGATAGCGCAAAGCCGGAAGAGTCCGTGAAGCCGGAAGAACCGGAGAAAACCACGGAATATGCCGGATACGAAAAAAAGCCGAAAGCGAAGAAAAAGGAAAAGCACCGGAAAGCTGAGAAAAAAGCGGAAACAGGGAATACTCCTGCTGCCGCACAAGAAAGTGAGCCTGAAAAGTCCGGATCAGCCGGTGGATCCCCGCAGCAGGTCATAATCGACAAATCAGAAAAGCACACCGAGCCGGATAAGCCGGAAGAGCCTGTTAAAGCGGAAAACGGTGAAGTGTCCGCAAAAACGGTAAAAGCAGCAGACAAACCGGAAGAAACAATATCCGCAAAGCCGGATATCCTGCCCGCAAAACCCGAAACGCTGTCCGATCTCATTGAGTATAACGAGGAGGACGCGGCAGTAAAAGCCGAGATCGCGGCTTCGGTACGGGCAGCTATCGCGGAAAGGACGGCAAAAGCCGCCGAAAGCAGTGTCGCTATTCCGGAAAGCGATGAAAAGCCGGAAAAGAAGAAAAAGAAAGCGAAGAAGAGCGTACCGGAGATAAAGCCGCTCAAGCCTATTTTCAGCATTGCCAACATCGTTTACACGGCTGCGGCATTCGGTATTATTACCGTTGCGTTCCTTGCTCTGCCCCGGGAGGGAGTTTCGGAGACCGAACAGCGTAATCTCGCGCAGTTCCCGGAGTTTTCCTACGAGGATCTTCTGAACGGAAACTACACGAACGGTATAACCGACTACTTCAATGACAATATTCCTTACAGGGATCAGCTCAAAAAGGCTGCCGCAAAGCTGCGCAGCTTCTACGGCGTAAGCTACCGCGATGCCGAGATCGTCGGTCCGGTTGCTGTGGTAACGGATGAGTCGATGCCGGTGCCTTTGGAGACTTCGCGCACTACCGTATCGGCTACCGCTCCGCAGGAAACGCGTCAGACTCCGGAACCCGCTCAGACCTCTGCTCCGGCTGCCGAAACTACTGCTCCGGAGACGACGGCGGCTCCCGAAACCGCAGAAACTACGGTCGAGACCACGAAAAACATGAACGAGATCGCCGACGGAGTAATTACCAACGGACAAGTCGTTACGAAACTGTCGGACGGGCATTGGTGGGGGATCTCGCTGTACGGCGGCGGCAGCGGGACTGTCTATGCCGACGCGCTCAACCGCTTCAAGCAGGAGCTTGGCGACAGCGTAAATGTTTACAGTATGCCGATACCGACATCGGGCGAATACTATCTGCCCGATACCTATGCGCAGTATAACGCGAGTCACCACAAGAGCATTGAAGCGATCGACTCCCGGCTCAGCGGTATCATTTCCGTTCCCGCCGATATGGCTCTGTGGGAACACACGGACGAGGATATCTACCTGCGCACCGATCACCACTGGCAGCCGCTCGGGGCTTACTATGCGGCGAAGTGCTTCGCGGAGTACGCGGGAGTTCCGTTCGCGGATATCTCGACTATGGAGCGTGTTGATGTTCCCGGCTACATGGGTACGATGTACGGATTTACGGAAAGCGCAAACCTGCTTTCCGATCCGGAGACTTTCACTTACTACAAGCCGACGAACAACTACACCACCTATTATTACGACACGTCGTACAATTATGATTACAGCCTGCCGTTTTTCGTGAAAATGCCCACAAACGGTTCTTACTCGACTTTTATGGGCGGGGACAGCAAGATAGTCCGCATAAAGACCGACGCGGGTACAGGGCGCAAGCTGGTAGTGTTCAAGGACAGTTACGGAAACGCGGAGATCCCGTTTTACTTCGGCTCCTTTGACGAGATCTGGGTCTGCGACATGAGATACTTTGATCTCAATGCCGTGGATTTCGTGAAGTTTACCGGAGCCACAGACCTGCTGTTCACCATGTGTACGTTCTCCGCTGTGGGAACCAACGCAAACGGACTTAATACGATACTCGGCAATCCTGCCACGGAGATCATCGAAAGTGCAAATTAAACTCAGAAAAAGAATCATTGCGGCAGCGGCACTCGCGGCTGCCGCTGCGCTGTCATCATGCAGCGATATAAGCAGAACAACTGTCAACATACACACTCCCGCCGCAGCCGTAACAGATGAAGAAGAGCCTGAGGCCACAGAGCCGCCGGAGGACGACGATGACGGAGATGTGCAGCTCATACTCCCGGAAAACTTCGTGACTACCGGCAGAACGGAAGTCCCGCAGACATCGGTGACTTCAACCGAACGCACAAAGGGAACAACGACTTTTCCGATACAGACTTCCCGTTCGCAGACGGAAACGGCCGCTGCTGAAACGACTGCGGAGAAAACGACAGCTGAGGAAACAACTCCGGTCGTTACGACCGCTGCGGAAACGACGACATCTGTTACTGCCGCGGAAACGACTGTGACAACAACCTCGGAAACTGCCGCTCCCGCCGAAACCTCTCAGGTGCAGATGACAGCGGAGAGCGGGCAGATAAACTACAATGTCATCGGCGACAACGGTATTCTTGTTTCCTATCAGAACGGGCATTACCGGGGACTGATGGCGTGCTTCGGGACTTACGGACTGTGCGATAAGTGGACTAATGCGGTGAACACGTTTGCGAAGAAGCTGCCGGATGTCAATGTCTATACTATGGCAGCGCCGATACCCAGCGAGTTTTATACTCCGCAGAGTTTCCTGAACAGCGGGTTTACCGTGAGCCAGTACAACAAATGCGAGCATATCCGGGAAAATGTGGACGGCGTAACTTATGTTGACGCTTACTCCGCGCTGGCGGCTCATACCGATGAGGATATTTACCTCCGCACCGACCACCACTGGACACCACTCGGCGCTTACTATGCCGCGCAGGCATTCGCGGAGGCTGCGGGAGCGGACTTTCCTTCAATAGATGAGTACACTCCCGTTTCCCGCAGCGGATATGTGGGTTCCATGTACACCTACTCAAAGGACCGTCACCTGTACAATGATGCCGAGACATTCACAATGTATCTGTCACCGAACGCGGACAGCATCAGCACGAGATACTACAACACCTACTTTACCGGCGGATATGCGGGAGACCTGTTCGTTACCCGCAACGCAAGCGCGTTTTACTGCTCGTATCTCGGATCCGATGACCGCATAGCGGAGATCACGACAGATGTGAAGAACGGCAGGACACTGGTGGTGTTCAAGCAGAGCTACGGAAATGCGCTTATCCCGTTCCTCACCTCTGGTTTTGAAAAGATATATGTGTGTGACATGAGATACTTTGACCTTAACGGCGTGCAGTTCTGCAAGGACGTGGGAGCCACCGATCTGCTCTGTACGGACTGTGTAATGGTAGCCGCGGGCAACGGCGGTAAGTATCTTGAATATGTACTGAACAAATAGTTCGGAGGACAGCAGATGAACGATATTTTCACATATCCCTTTGACGCGGCGGAGATAATGAAGAAGCAGAAGCGTCTGAAACGCGAACTGCTCGGAGACGGAACTTCCCGCATAAAGAAGCGCATTGCCGTACTCGGCGGCTCGACCGTTGACGCGGTGCGCGATGTTCTTGAACTTTTTCTGCTGAACTACGGCATCGAGCCGGAATATTATACATCGGAGTACGGTCAGTATTACAATGACGCGATGTTCCCGCCGGAGGAACTGACGGAGTTCAAGCCCGACATCGTTTATATCCACACCACTTACCGCAATATCACCGATTTTCCGACTCTCCGCGACAGCAGCGATGATATAAAGCTGAAACTCGCGAAGGTGCTGACTCCGCTGGAGGAGGCGTGGAACAGCATCGCGGCGAAATTCGGCTGTCCGGTCATACAGAACAACTTTGAGCTTCCGCCGTTCAGGCTTCTCGGCAACAGCGACGCTTACGACGAGCACGGACGGGTGCGGTTCATAAACCGGCTGAATGCAGCACTGTCCGATCATGCCGCAGAGCGTGACGATCTGCATATCTGCGATCTCAACTATGTTTCGTCCTGCTACGGACTTGACGCGTGGCATGACGGAACTCAGTGGTATATGTACAAGTATGCATTCCCTATGCAGGCGGTGCCGTATATCGCGGCAAACCTTGCGGCTGTGATAAAGGCGATATTCGGCAAAAATAAGAAAGTCCTTGCTCTCGATCTTGACAACACTCTCTGGGGCGGAGTTGTCGGTGATGACGGAGTGGAGGGCATTAAGATCGGCAAAGATCTTCCCAGCGGGCAGGTATATTCGGAGTTCCAGGAGTATGTGAAGCTGCACAGGGACATGGGTGTGCTGCTTACGGTCTGCTCGAAGAATGACGAGGAAAACGCTTACGCAGGGCTGAACCACCCGGACAGCACGCTTTCCCCGGAGGAATTCACGCTGATAAAGGCGAACTGGGACAACAAGGACGAGAACATTATCCGCACGGCGGATGCTCTGAATCTGCTCCCGGAGAGTTTTGTGTTCGCGGACGACAATCCCGCCGAGCGGCAGATAGTGCGTGACCGCGTAAAAGGTGCGGCAGTCCCGGAAATGGACGGGGCGGAAAACTATATCCGTATCCTTGACCGCAACCGGTATTTCGAGGTCGTGGGAAAGCTGACTGCCGACGATCTTAAACGCGCGGAGATGTACAGGGCGAACGCGGAGCGGGAGGCTGCGCGTACAAGCATTGCCGACTACGGCGAGTACCTTGACAGCCTTGAAATGACCGCTGACATAAAGCCTTTCGAGCCGCTGTACATCTCCCGTATCGCTCAGCTTACCAACAAAAGCAATCAGTTCAACGTCACCACCCGCCGCTACACAGAGGGCGAGATCGCTAACATCAGCCGTGACCCGTCTTACATCGCGCTTTACGGACGGCTTGCGGACAAGTTCGGCGACAACGGCGTTGTCTCGGTGGTCATCGGCAATATCCGGGGCGCGGAATTGCATATAGACCTTTGGATAATGAGCTGCCGAGTGCTTAAACGCGACATGGAGTTCGCAATGCTCGACACCCTCGTGAAAGCCGCAAAGGAACGCGGAATAAGCACTGTCATCGGTTACTATTACCCCACCGCCAAGAACGGAATGGTAAAAGAACTGTTCGGGCGGTTCGGATTCACAAAAGTCTCCGATGACGGCGGGAACACGGTATGGAGACTTGATACCGGAAGCTATGCGGACAGGAACACACATATAAATATTAACCGCGGTTAATTGTGCAAATTGTTTCGATAAAATTTCACAAAACCTATTGAAATATAATTAAAAGTGTGATATAATGTGAATGTTAATAGGCACAGCTATGTGCCGCGAGATTTGAATCTATGGAGGAATTATTATCATGAAGAAGTTCAGAGTAGCTGCTGCAACTGCGGCAGCGGTAGTATCGGCAGCAGCTCTTGCTGTATCCGCAGGCGCATATCACGCATATATCGGCGTTCAGGACACCGTATATTCGTTCCGTAACCAGTGGTATGAGTCCAGCTACGGCAGAGACGCAGGCAACGACTGCTACAACCACATGACAATGAACGGTGTCAAGACAGAAGAGGATACTTATCCCGACTACGAGGACAACTACGACTATGACCTCGGCACATACCTTATCGGCAGCTTCACTGACGTTGAGTTCGATCAGCCCGGTACATATACCGTTTCCGTTGATGACTTCGACTGGACTCTTGACGGCGCTACATCTTTCAACTTCCTGCTCGTAAGCACAGATATCCCGATGTCCGAGGGCTGGGTATGCACAAGCGCTTCCGTTATCGTTGACGGTCAGGTCGCACAGACTTTCGATCACCCGATCAGCGGCAGCGAGGATTGGCTTGAGCCGGTGTTCGAGAACATCTGGAATCCTGATCTCACCGACAAGTACACAGGTCCGTACCCGACAACTTCTCTCGCTATCGAGTTCACACTCGATAAGGAGGGCGCTGCTGCTGAAGAAGCTGCTCCCGCAGAAGAAACAGCCGCTCCCGCAGAAGAAGCTGCTCCCGCTCCCGCAGCAGGTGATGTTGACGCAGCAGCCGCTTCCACAAAGGGTTCCCCGAACACAGGTATCGAGGACGTTGCAGTAGTTGCAGGTCTTGCTCTCGTTGCAGGCGCAGGCATAGCTCTTACACGCAAGAGAAAGTAAGTCGATTGTAACTCATTTGTAACAATTTTAACAAAAACAACAATTCCGCAATTTATTTTTGTATAAATTGCGGATTGTTTTATTCTTGCATTAGCTGTATAATAAATGTGTAAATCGCCTGTGTAACGATTACATGGGCTACGTTAATTCAATGGAGGATCATTAATTATGAAATTAAGAAATTTATTCGCAGGCATCGCTGCTTCCGCAGTCGCACTTACTTCTCTTGCAGCAGTAGCAAGCGCAAATGAAGCTTTCCTTATGTACACAGACGATTCGTGGGCATGGGGCGTATGGAGCGCAGCTGAGTTCCCGGCAGGTACAACCGATGTTACAGGCGACGGTACATACACTGTATTCGTTGACAACACCGTTGAGACAGCTAACTACACAGACGAAGAGACCGGTGACCTCGTTCCCGCAGTAGCAAACGGCGCTATGGTATTCTGCGTAGATATCGACGGCCTTGCTAAGGACTACGGCTTCGAGACAGCAGGCGTTGACGGTATGGATACAGCTGCCGACAAGAGAGCGCTCTGCAACGAAGCAGGTGTTACAGTTTCCGATGTTAAGGTAACAACATACAACACAGACGGTACTTCCACAGATATAGCTGTTGACCAGTCTAAGGTTCTCTACGGCGATATCGAGGGCAACGGCAAGCTCCGTATAGAGATCCAGAACGAGTACGGCGATTCTCTTAACGATCCTTGCATCGACAAGTCCACTATCAGCTTCGATCAGAAGATAGCTGTTACATTCACAATTTCCGGTCTTGGCGGCGCTGCTGCTGAGGAAACTGTTGAAGAGGCTGCTCCCGCAGCTGAAGAAGCAGCTCCCGCAGCTGGTGATGTTCAGGCTGCTACAACTTCTGCCAAGGGTTCTCCTGACACAGGTATCGAGGACGTTGCTGTAGTTGCAGGTGTTGCAGCTCTCGCAGCAGGTGCGTTCATCGTAGCTAAGAAGAGAAAGTAATTTACTGAAAACTTAATAAAAAGCTCCGTCATGTGCGGAGCTTTTTTTCTGACCGGAGGGTTCTTATGGCAAAGATTCTTGTTTTCGATTTCGGCGCGTCCTCCGCACGCGCAGTCATAGTCTCGTTCGACGGTAAAAGCTTCGGAATGAACGAAATACACCGCTTTCCAAATGAGCCTGTCACCGTGGACGGCACGCTGTACTGGGATATCGACCGACTGCTCGGTGAGGTTCGCACAGCAGTGGGAAAGGCTGTGCCGGAGGGGATCGACGCGGTATCGGTTGACACATGGGGCGTTGATTTTGCAATACTCGGTGACGACGGTAGTTACATAGAACGTCCGGTGCATTACCGCGACGGCCGCACCCGCGCAGTCATAGATGAGGTGAACAGGCTTGCCGGCGGTGAACGGGCGCTGTATATGCGCACAGGGATCCAGCCTGCGTGGTTCAACACGATATATCAGCTTTACGCGCTGAAAAAGGCACGCCCGGAAAGTCCGGAACACGGGCATTTTCTGATGATGCCGGATCTTATCTGCCATTTCCTGACCGGCGAGATGCACAACGAGTATGCCGAAGCCACGACTACGTCACTGATCGATCCCACGACAGGCGCATGGGATCTGGAACTGCTGGGTAAGCTTGGTTTAAATCCCGATATATTCCGGGATATCATAGGCTCCGGGCAGGTTTACGGACTGCTGAAAGAGGAGTTCGCGGGCGGAGACAGAATACCGGTTATAGCTGTTCCGAGTCACGATACCGCTGCTGCTGTAACGGCTGTGCCGTCCGGCGAAAGGGAGTTCGCGTTCATCAGCACGGGTACATGGGCGCTGTTCGGCACGGAACTTGAAAAGCCTGTTATCTCGGATGAAGCGTTTGAGGCGAAACTCACGAATGAGGGTGGCCACAGCGGGACTGTCACTTTCCTGAAAAATATCATGGGAATGTGGCTTTTTCAGGAATGCAGACGAGCGTTCAGTTCTGCCGGTGAGAGTATCGGCTTCCCGGAAATGGAAAAGCTTGCGGAAAACGCCGAACCGCTGAAATACTTCATAGACCCGAACGACGAGCGCTTTTCGCAGCCCGGAGATATGCCGGAGAAGATAAGCGGTTTTCTGCGGGACAGCGGACAGGGAGAGGTCGCCGACCGCGGTGCGCTGCTGAGAGCGGTGTATGACAGCCTTGCGTGCGAATTTGCCGTGACGCTTGACGATATCGAGCGCATAACGGGACGGCGGTTTGAGAAGATCTATATGTTCGGCGGCGGCACGAAGGACAAGCTGATATGTCAGCTGACGGCGGATTATTCCGGGCGCACGGTATGCGCGGGGCCCACCGAGGCGACCGCTCTCGGCAACGCGGTGTCCGCTCTTATCGGTGTCGGCGCACTGGAAAGCGTTGCTCAGGCGAGGGAGATAATAAGAGATTCGGGTATTGTAAGATTTTATGCTCCTACATATACCGGGGATGCTAAAGAAAGGTATAAACAGACTGTAAGATGAGTATTGAGATATGTAAATTTCAACGTTCCTATATCGGTGAAATGACGGAGATATGGAACGAAGTCGTTCGTGACGCAGCGGCTTTCCCGCAGGACAGCGAACTTGACGCTGCACAGGCTGAGGAGTTCTTCGCTTCGCAGTCTTTCACCGGTGCCGCAGTGGACAGCGAGAGCGGTGAAGTGGCGGGTCTCTACATACTGCACCCGAACAACGTGGGACGCTGCGGACATATCTGCAACGCAAGCTACGCGGTTAAAAAGACCATGCGCGGCAGACACATAGGCGAGCAGCTTGTGCGTCACTCTCTCGCAAAGGGCGCGGAACTCGGGTTCAGGATATTGCAGTTCAACGCGGTGACGGCATCGAACACCGGAGCGCAGGCGCTTTACGAAAGGCTCGGCTTTATCCGCGTGGGTATGATACCGGAGGGGTTCAGACGCGCAGACGGGACGTTTGACGACATTTACATCTACTACTACAAACTATGAGGTGCTTATGATATACACGGTCACATTCAATCCTGCGGTCGATCTTGTCGCCGACATCGACTGCGTGAAGTGGGGCAGCGTGAATCGTCTGTCCGGGGAGCAGGTATTCTTCGGCGGCAAGGGCATAAATGTGTCGGTCGTTCTGAACAAGCTTGGCGTGCAGTCGAAAGCTCTCGGCTTCTGCGCGGGATTTACGGGTGACGCACTGGAGCAGTCTCTGCGTGACAGCGGCATACAGACCGACTTCATACATCTGAAAAGCGGTTTCACCCGTATAAATGTGAAACTTCGCGCAGGCACCGAGACTGAGCTGAACGGCGCCGGTCCCGATATTGACGAAGCCTCGCTGGGAAAGCTGTTCGCGCAGTTGGACGGGCTTGCTGACGGGGACTCGCTCGTGCTTGCGGGGAGTGTGCCGATGAGTTTACCGGCGGATATCTATGAGCAGATAATGGCTCGGCTTGCGGAAAGAAATATACGTTTTGTTGTCGATGCGGCGGGCAAGCTGCTGCTGAATGTACTGAAATACCGCCCGTTTCTTGTGAAGCCGAACATTCACGAACTCGGGGATATGTTCGGTGTGACTGTTGACAGCGTGAACGAGGCGGCGGAGTATGCCGCGAAGCTGCGTGACATGGGCGCAGTGAACGTGCTGGTGTCAATGGGCAGTGTCGGCGCACTGCTGCTGGACGAAAACGGCGTACAGCACCGGTGCGGTGTGTGCAGAGGCACGGTGCGAAACTCCGTGGGAGCCGGGGACTCTATGGTAGCCGGTTTTCTTGCGGGCTGCGGGAGCGGAGACTATGAGTATGCGCTGAAACTCGGGACTGCCGCCGGGGGAGCCACAGCGTTCTCGGACGGGCTGGCACGCAAAGAACTGATAATGTCGCTTCTGGAACAGTTATAAGGGTACCTCTAAAAACCGCTTTGAATAGAGAAAATGAGATGATTGCGCCAGATGCAAGGAAAGGCTCCGAAAGCTTGCTGACGCAAGGTGAGGAGACTTGACGAAGCAGATGGTGCAAGCAGCTCTTTTTCTCTCAAATGGGTTTTTAGAGGTTCCCATAAGTGTGTTCTCTAAAACATAGAGAAAATACGGGATTTGTTATGCGATTTGCCTATTGACAAACGTGCTGAAAAGAGGTATAATGAACTTTAGCGCGAAAAAGCAGCGTCGCAAAAAAGCGGCGTGACGTTAAAGGAGAAACATTATGCCTCTGATAATCACCATACTTGTGCTGTACATCGCGGTCGCGGTCGGCATAGGCGTATATTTCAACAGAAAATCCAAGACAGTCAATGAGTACGTTCTCGGCGGGCGCTCGGTAGGACCATGGATAACCGCGTTTGCCTATGGAACGAGCTATTTTTCTGCGGTCATCTTCGTCGGCTACGCAGGAAAGTTCGGCTGGAACTTCGGCGTTTCTTCGACATGGGTAGGTATAGGAAACTGCATCATCGGTTCGCTCATGGCATGGGCGATAATGGGACGACGCACCCGCGTAATGTCGAAACATCTCGAAAGTGCGACAATGCCGGAGTTCTTCGAGAAGCGCTATCTCAGCAAGTCTCTCAAGATCATCGCTGCGGTGATCGTGTTCGTCTTCCTTATCCCTTACACTGCTTCTGTTTATAACGGTCTGTCGAGACTGTTTGAAATGGTGTTCAGCATCGACTACTCTGTATGTGTTATCGCCATGGCGGTGGTAACGGCGGTATATGTTATCCTCGGCGGATATAAGGCTACCGCTTACAATGACTTTGTGCAGGGCATAATAATGCTGATCGGCATAGCGGCGGTGGTTGTGGCTACACTTAACAGCAAGGGCGGATTTTACTCCGCGCTCAATCAGATGTCGCAGATACCCAACGAAAACGGTGTCATGGCGGGAATGCAGGGTGCTTACGCAAGCTTCTTCGGTCCCGACCCGATAAATCTGCTGGGCGTTGTCATTCTGACATCACTCGGTACATGGGGACTTCCGCAGATGGTGACGAAGTTCTACACTATCAAGGACGAGCGCTCGATAAAGTCGGGTACAGTCGTATCTACAGTGTTTGCGCTGATCGTAGCGGGCGGCTGCTACTTCCTCGGCGGCTTCGGACGTATATTCGTGGCTCCCGACGAGAACGGCAATCCCGTAAGCGGATTCGACTCCATAATCCCCACCATGCTTGAAAACCTTCCCGATCTGCTGATAGGCATTGTGGTGGTGCTGGTACTGTCGGCTTCCATGTCAACTCTCTCGTCACTGGTGCTGACATCAAGCTCCTCTATCACCCTCGACCTCATCAAGCCCATGATGAAAGGCAAGCTGGACGAGAAGAAACAGCTCATAGTCCTGCGTGTTTTCGTAGCGGTATTCCTTGTTATATCTGTCATCATCGCGCTCAACAAGAACGCGCTCATCTCCGATCTCATGGGATACTCATGGGGAGCTTTGGCAGGTGCGTTCCTCGCCCCGTTCCTTTACGGAATACTCTGGAAGAGAACCACAAAGGCGAGTGTATATGTAAGCTTCGTTGTCGGAATCGGACTTACACTGCTGCACCTGGTACTCGCTTCTGCAAAGATGCTTTCCGGCACGTTCCTCGGATTTACCGTGGCTTCTCCCGTAAACCTCGGTGCGTTAACTATGATAATCTCGCTTATAGTTGTACCGCTTGTGAGCCTTATCACGCCTAAGATGAAGAAGTCGGACGTTGACAGGATATTCAGCTGCTACGACAAGCAGGTGACCGTTCACCAGAGAGAGGCGATATCCGGCGGCAGC
>JAGAWN010000154.1 GCA_017941355.1 Ruminiclostridium sp.
CAGTGTCAGACTTGATGAGCACGGTGAGTTTCTCGGAGTTTTCGGCGAATATCGTGTGAAGAATGTCCTGATAAACGGAGAGCCGCTTGATACCGAGAAAATATACACACTTGCAGCGCACAACTATTACCTTGAAAACGGGGGCGACGGGTATATTTTTTCCGGTAAATGCAAAATTCTGAAAGAGAATATGATGACCGACGCGGAGCTTCTTGCAACATATATCCGTGATAACCTCAGTGGTGTTATACCTGAGAAGTACAGCAACCCCTACGGCGAAGGCAGGATAAAGATAAGTGCAGGAGCAGCGGCATCGGGTGATGTACAGTCAAGCGGTGATGACGCTGCTGCGGAAAATCCCGCTACGGGTACGGAAATGCCGGTTATGCTTATGTTTATATCGCTTGCGGTCGCTGTCGTATCAGGAAAAAACATTTCAGTGAAGCACACGACAGAATGAGGAAAGGTTTGTCGGGAATGACAAAGGCGTTCTGAACATTATGCAGTAATGCGAGCTTTTTTATTCTGCTAAAACAAGTCATCCTCCACCTCAGAGGCGGGGATGACTTGTTTGTTTATTATCTGGCCGCGATCAGCGAGTTCTGAAAATCCGTAAGCGCAGTTTTCAGCTCTGCGTCGCTTGCGTTTGCGTACTTTCCGGTGTTTATATCCTCACCGAAGGCTGCTGCAAGGCTCCAGAATTCATTTGGGAACTGTCCCTGTTCCTTGCAGTATGCGAACTGCTCTGACAAAGCCGAGAGCGCGAGATCGGAGCTTATTATATCACTCTGCTGCGCTTTCAGGTTTGAAGGACCCCAGCCATCGGCTTCGTAGCGAGCAAGCTGCATTTCCTCGCCGGACAGGTAATCCGCGATCATGTGGCAGAATATAGTGTCATCACTGTCGGTATGCGCCTTTACGCCGATAAGCTTATACCCCTTGAATCCGCTCATGTGGAAGGTCTCGCCGTCCACGGTGAATGTCGGCAAGGGAGCCGCTCCGTAATTGTCACCGAGCATCTCACGGGCTACCGCTGCCTCGGCGGGTACGGAAACTATCGCTCCCGCAGTGCCCCCGTCGGGGTTGAAGAAAGCCGCGTCAGTACCGCTCGAAAGAGCGTATCCCGGGTGCTTGCTCATAGCTATCATAGCCTTGAACGCCTTCATTCCCACGTCACTGTCAAAGTCGCAGCTTGCGTCCGTGAACACTCCGTCTCTGCCGCAGGTATATACGCAGTCCGCTCCCACAGCGAAGAAGAATGACATATTGTACCAGCCGTCCTTCAGCGGGTAGTAGAACTTCTTTCCGGCAGCGGCGCACTGGTCGAGAATGCCCTCAAGGGTGGAGGTGTCTGTTACAACGGAGGTGTCGTAGTACATGAAATACCCGTTATCAGATGTTTCGGGGTACGCATAGACCTTGCCGTCCTGCGTTGCAGCCTGCACTGAGCCTTCATCGTTATTGGCAACGATGTTGTCGAGGAATGTGCCTGCAGGAGCGGAAAGGGCATTTACCGCGATAAGCCGTGAGAGCTGATCCTGTGCGAAATTAAACACATCTGCGCTTTCCTCGGTGTCGGTGAGGAACTGCGTTACCACCTCACCCGTCCCCATTGCCGAAACGGTGATCGTGTACTTATCCTTCCATTCGTCCTGTTCCGCGAGCCATTCGTTCAGCTTTGTCTGTGTTACCTCTCTGGTGCCATCGGTAGTCCAGACGCGGATATCTTTTTTGGCACCTGCTGTTCCCGAGCCTGTGCCGCCCGAGCAGCCCGACAGCAATACAATTGTCGCGGCAAGCGCTGCCGCTGATATTCTCATTTTCATTTTGCCTCCTGTGTTTGCTGTTTTTATATAATCACACTCAGAATTATACCACAATTCATATATCAAGTCAATTATGATCTTTGCTCTTTTGAAATGATATATTGAATTGACTATCGCCTGTCTTGTTAAGACATAAGTTTTCTATTTTTCAACTCAGCCTCAATTTTATCCGTGTTTGGGGTTCTGAGCATCTCATGCAGCTCTTCCGGAGAAAACATAATCTGAACTTATCAACGTGTCTGATGATGTTGCTTTTATAAACCCAAGCGAAAAAGAATTATTGAACTGTTTCAGACAACTCCCGAAAGAGCGGGCAGACAGTTTGCTGTATTTCTTAAAAACACTTGTATAATGGGTGTTATAATCATAAAGCCTTCTATAGTGTATATTCTCCGTATCCGGCATCGGAAAAGGATCGTGAACTGTGGGAACTGTATGCAAGCTGTGGCTTCAGAGAGGCAGGAAAAACGAGAATGCTGTATAAGACTGTAAATTAACTAAGTTAAATGCTCACATAAGCGAGATAAATATAACTTACGGCTTTTAACCCCCAAATAAAGGGAAAAACAGCGGTGCTTTGCATGAGCACCGCTGTTTTGTTAATTTGTGAACACCTCCGCTATATAGAAGAAACCGTCTTTGGCAACTATAGAGATACCGACCTCCGATTTACTGCCGTCCATACGGACGCTGCGGCTGCTTTCAACCGATTGCAGCCGTTTATTTATGTCCTCGGCGGACTTTTCAGCGCATCTCCAGACATTGATAGAGATGGTTTTGGTGATTCCGTACCGTGCGGCGAGATCTTCTATAGTTCCGTAAAGAGGGGACTCGATATCTCCTGAGTTATATTTCGCCATATCAGCAGCGTATATCTCAGCCAAACTCCCGGCATCACTGTCATAGTTCATGGAAAGCGGCACTATGCCGTTTTCCATCCTGTAAGCGTTCAGTCCGGCAAGTACCGAAGCGGCAATATCTCTTTTGTATGTCAGTCCAGCGGCGACTCTTATTGCTTCAGCCTGTATGTTGGACTCGATAGCAGCTATCTCCGCACTTAGATCGGAATGTTGCTCAACAACCTGAACTCGCTCGACCTCGTTCGGTCCGTCCTTGTAGGTGGCAAACAAAGAGCCGTCTGCGTTATAGATATATGTGTACACAGTCTCATAAGTGACTTTCCAGCCTCCGGTCGTCTTACTTTCGGTATAAGTTTCGGTCGAGCATGTCTGACCTTCGCCTAAAGAAACACCATTCGGAAGTGTTACCGGTGTCGTTTCCGTTGGTTTCGATGTCGTTATTTGAGTTGTAACGGGGGAGAGGTGATTGCTATCCCAGTCTGAATAGGGTTCTGTTATCCCTGACCCAGCTATCTGGTACGGACGATGTATCTCCTGCCAGTAGATTGCA
This sequence comes from Ruminiclostridium sp., assembly GCA_017941355.1. Classification (GTDB taxonomy): domain Bacteria; phylum Bacillota; class Clostridia; order Oscillospirales; family Ruminococcaceae; genus Ruminiclostridium_E. The sequence continues at coordinate 3,237 of JAGAWN010000154.1, forward strand.
CCGAGTTCGTTGATATTGCGTTCCCATAGCTTTACTATTACCCCATGGTCATCAAGCGAGGCATATATGTTCCCGTCCACAAGCACAAAGTTGTCAGGTATATGGTCTCCATGCGGTATCTCATAGCCCATATCTTCCCCGTTTCCGTTAACAGGCACGAAAGCATATGAATCATCCCCGTTACGGACATACCTGTACAGCTCTTCCTCCCCGCTGCTGCCTATATATGAGTAAATATCGTCATCTACGGCACTTGGGCTGAAGGAAACGGGCATATCGTCTTCGATTATATCGCTCCATACCCAGTTTCCGGCATCGTCCTTTACACGCTTCCGATAGCGGTTGACCGTACCATCCTCGTTCAAGACCATATATGTCTCCTCTAAGCCTAAGACAGGGATATAGTTTTGGGGTATGTCGGGGTCAAGTATCCAATCAGTATCGGTCTTGACATTGGCCCACATAGTAGTATCCCACCAGACACCTGCACCTTTATTATATTGTACAGTATCGTTTCGCTCGGCGGGTGTTGTGGATTTGAAGTACCATACCGTGCCGAGTATGACTACGGACATGGCAAAGATGAGTATTAGTTTCTTCATAGCATCAGCCTCCTTCTGTATTTATTATGATTACGGGAAAGAACTATTAAAGAAAGACCTGAAATATACCATAAATAACGATTTTACGACTAAATTCGACACAGGTATATCCTGAAAGGGTGGATTTAGCCGTTTTATGTTCGTTTTCTTACTCGTTCGTCATCTTGTGTAATCATAATATATATAGAACTGATTTGATGACAGGAGGGATAATCTTGTGGATAGGCAGGTTTTAGATGACTGCATTCGCTTTTCTTGTTTGTTGTCTTGCGTAATCATAATATAAGCAGGAGGTGTTAAATATGTTTAAAAACAAATCTGAGGCGATAAGTGGAAGGTGGTGGTATAATGCAGAGAATGTTATCTCCTAAAGAAGTACAGAAAATTTTTGGTTGCAGTCGCAACAAGACTTATCAGATCATAGAAACAAAGGGTTTTCCGAGAATAAAGGTAGGCAAACAGTATTACATACCTGAAAATGACCTTGAAAAGTGGGTAGAAAAAAACAAGGGGAACGACATAAGATTATAAAAACAAGGGGAACGGTGAAAAATCCGTTCCCTTTGTTTTTATAGATCATCGATAGCGTCAAGCGCCGAGTTCTGCTGCTCCTCTATGATATGGATATAGGTGTTGTAAGTCGTACTTACCTTTTTATGTCCGAGCAAAGCAGATACCACCTTAATATCAATACCTTTACGAAGAAGAGTGGAAGCGTAGGTGTGACGTAAGGTGTGAAGACCGTACTGCTCATCGTAGTCCGGAATACCTATCTTTTCCAGAATATAGTTGAATGAGCGACGAACATTACGTGAAGAACCTAACGAGCCTTTCTGGGACTGTATCACATAATCATCGGGCTTGATACTCAAACCATACAAGATGTTCTGCTTCTTGATATTTTCAAACGCTGCGATTGCCTTATTAGAAAGTCTTACCTTGCGGACTGATTTCTCGGTTTTGGGATCAGAGTCCACTATCAGCCGTTTCTTGTCACTATCATCTTTCTTCTTACGGTTCTTAACCGTGGAGATAGTATTGTCTACAGTAAGAGTACGGTTTTCAAAGTCTACATCGTGCCATTTAAGACCGAGGCATTCTCCTATGCGAATGCCGGTACGAGCAAGGATCTCTATGAGTAAGCCGTAGTAATAGTGAGGCTTACCGTTGCTCAACTTACTTGTAGCCTCTTCATAGATCTTTGTCATCTGCTCATCTGTAAAGAACTGTACCTCTTTTGTCTTGGTTTCAAGCACACTCTCCTTTGGCATTTCTACAAAGTCCATAGGATTACGGGTAATATCACCTGTTCCGACAGCATACTTGAACGAAGCGTTGAGTAGATTATACGATTTTCGGATAGTTGCAAGGCTGTAATTCTTATCACTTTCCACAAGCTCGTTGATATAACTCTGACAAAGATGTACAGAGAGATTGCACATCTGAATGTCAGCAATACTGTAAGGCTTGAGTCTTATCTCCAACGAATCTTCCATGCCGTCATAAGTAGTAGCCTTTACAGAATGGCGCTTGATAGTTTCGAGCCACTTTTTGACATAGCCATATACAGTTTCCTTTGAGACATTGAGCTGCTGGTTAGTAAGAAGTTTGGCGTCGTAATCAGCAGCCTTGTTCTTTACTTCTGTTTTGGAGTGACCGTACAGACACACTATGTTTGGCTTGCCATTCTCCTTCTTTCCGAATTGCTTACGGGCAACCCACTGACCCTTGCGGCCTGTTCTTTCGACAAAAGACCATTCACCTTGACCTCGTTTACTCTTCTTGTCTGCCATAATAAAACCTCCTATTTCGTCTGTCTTATTTGGACTACAACCTGGACTACAACCGAAACGATATTGAGTGGTAAAAAGGGGTACAAAATGGTACAACCGTCTATCCCAAAACTATTATAACATAAAAGAAAATCCTTGTCAAATGCCTTTAAATAAGCCACTTGCAAGGATTTCATTTATGGAGCTGATAGTCGGAATCGAACCGACGACCTCATCCTTACCAAGGATGTGCTCTGCCGACTGAGCCATATCAGCGTTTACAGTATTAGATTATACCACATTATTTTACATTTGTCAATACCTTTTTACAAATTAAAAAATTTTCTTTTTTAAAACAATCATTTCGTGTTATGTCAGACAGCCGGAGATCCCGCAGAATCCTTTTGTAAGCTCGATTCGGACAGATACGGAGATATGATCGTGTTTTTTTCCGAAATTTCTCTGCAAGGTTGACTAACACGATCAAAAATGCTATAATAAGGTATCAAATAAAAAAGGAAGTACGCAATATGGCTGTTTACCGAATCTATGTTGAAAAAAAGCCCCGCTACGCGGTTGAGGGAGATCAGCTTCTCGCTGATCTCAGAACCTCCCTGCGCATAGACGGGATAAACTCCGTCCGGATCATCAACCGCTATGATGTCGAGGACATAACCGAGGAGGATCTCGCACGTTCGATACCCGTTGTATTCTCCGAACCGCCGGTCGATGATGTTCTGGACAAGCTTCCCGAGCCGGGCGATAACGAGCGTATGTTCGCCGTTGAATACCTGCCGGGTCAGTTCGATCAGCGCGCCGACAGCGCCGCGCAGTGCATACAGATGCTCTGCAAGGGCGACCGTCCGCTCGTCAAGTACGCGAAGATCTACCTGCTTGGCGGCAGTATCTCCGACGACGATTTCGCAAGGATAAAGCACTATCTCATAAATGCCGTTGAATCCCGCGAGTGCGGCTATGAGGAGTACAAAACACTGAAAACCGAGTACGATGTACCGACGGAAGTAGCAGTTCTCGACGGATTTCTGAAACTCGACAAGGCGGGACTTGCGGACTTTGTGAAGAAGTACGGTCTTGCAATGGACAACGACGACATCAAGTTCTGTCAGGACTATTTTGCTTCCGAGAAGCGCGACCCGACCATAACCGAGATCCGCATGATAGATACATACTGGTCTGACCACTGCCGTCACACCACATTCGGAACTATCATCGACAATGCGGATATCAAGGCTCCATACGTTGCCGACACCTACGCGGAGTACAAGCTTGACCGCGAAGAACTCGGCAGAGGAAACAAGCCGGTATGCCTTATGGATATCGCTACCCTCGCCGCGAAGAAACTCAAAAAGGACGGCATACTAAAAGACCTTGACGAGAGCGAGGAGATCAACGCCTGCTCCGTTAAGATCAAAGTCGATGTTGACGGCAAGGACGAGGACTGGCTGCTGATGTTCAAGAACGAGACTCACAACCACCCGACAGAGATCGAGCCGTTCGGCGGCGCCGCGACCTGTCTCGGCGGCGCGATACGCGATCCGCTGTCCGGACGTTCCTACGTTTATCAGGCAATGCGCGTTACCGGTGCTTCCGACCCGCTGCTGCCGGTAGATCAGACTATAAAGGGCAAGCTCCCGCCGCGCAAGATAACCACGACTGCCGCAGCCGGATACTCTTCCTACGGCAACCAGATAGGTCTTGCAACCGGACACGTTGCGGAGATATACCACCCCGGCTACATGGCAAAGCGCATGGAGATAGGCGCGGTCATCTCTGCCGCTCCCGCCGACCATGTGCGCAGAGAACGTCCCGCTCCCGGAGACGTGATAATCCTGCTTGGCGGCAGAACCGGACGTGACGGCTGCGGCGGAGCGACAGGCTCCTCGAAGTCCCACAGCGTTCAGTCCCTTGAGACCTGCGGCGCGGAAGTGCAGAAAGGTAACGCTCCTATCGAGCGCAAACTGCAAAGACTTTTCCGCCGCCGTGAAGCCACTGTGCTGATAAAGCGCTGCAATGACTTCGGCGCAGGCGGCGTTTCGGTCGCAATAGGCGAACTCGCTGACGGTCTTACGATAGACCTGAATGCAGTTCCCAAGAAGTATGCCGGACTTGACGGCACGGAGCTTGCTATATCCGAATCGCAGGAAAGAATGGCAGTAGTAGTTGACAAGAATGATGTGGACAAGTTCATCGCCCTTGCGGGAGAAGAAAACCTTGAAGCTACTCCCGTAGCGGTAGTTGAGGCTGAGCCCCGCCTTGTCATGAACTGGAACGGAAAGACGATAGTTGACATTTCCCGCGAGTTCCTCAACTCAAACGGTGCTGAAAAGCACACGGATATCGAAGTTCCCGCGGCGGAAGTTTCATACAAGACCGGCTATAAGAACACTCCCGAGGATTGGGAAAAGCTTGTGACTGACCTGAATGTCTGCTCGCAGCGCGCGCTGGTGCAGCGTTTCGACTCAACTGTAGGCGCAGCTACGGTACTCATGCCGTTCTCCGGAAAGACCCAGCAGACTCCGGTTCAGGCAATGGCAGCGAAAATACCGGTACTCGGCGCAGAGACAAAAACCGCTTCCATAATGTCATGGGGCTATGACCCGGCAGTTGCGGTGCAGTCGCCCTATCACGGCGCAGTCCTCGCGGTAGTCGAGAGTATCGCAAAGCTTGTTGCCGCCGGCGGTAAGAGCGACGAGTGCTGGCTCACGTTCCAGGAGTACTTCGAGCGCACACAGGGCGATCCGAAGCGCTGGGGCAAGCCTTTCGGCGCACTTCTCGGCGCATACAGGGCGCAGAAAGTTCTCGGTGCCGGCGCGATAGGCGGCAAGGACAGCATGAGCGGCACTTTCGAGCATATCGACGTTCCGCCTACCCTCGTTTCCTTTGCGGTAGGAACTGCCAAAGCAGACAAGATAATAAGCGCGGAGTTCAAGCTGCCGTTTGACAAGCTGTATTACATTGCGCCCGAGTACGATGAGAACGGTCTGCCCGTATTTGACAGCGTAAAGGACGTGTTCAGAAAGGTTGAACAGGTCATAGCGGCAGGTAAGGCTGTTTCGGTATGGTCGCTGGCACACGGCGGACTTGCGGAGGGCGTGTTCAAGATGTCGCTCGGAAACCGTATCGGCGCTAAGCTGAATGATCTCGGTGACGACAAGCTGTTCGGACTGCACTACGGCGGTTTCATACTCGAAACGGGTGCCGAACTCGGCAGAAGCTTTGAGCTTATAGGCGAGACTACCGACGAGTATAAGATAACCTGCGGCGATACCGTGCTTGATATCGCGGAACTCGAAAAGAAGTGGGACGCAAAGCTTGAACCGATATTCCGTGATACTGTAAAGCACTATGACGCTCCCGACAAGATAGAGACAGTGACAGGTGAAAAGCTTGTCTGCGCACCCGCTAACAAGACCGCGAAGCCCCGTGTGCTTATCCCCGCGTTCCCCGGAACAAACGGCGAATACGACATGGCGGAAGCATTCAGACGCGAGGGCGGTGAACCTGAGATATTCGTTATCCGCAACCTCTCCGCTTCGGCTGTAGAGGAGTCGGTGGAAGCTTTCGCAAAGCTGATCGCGCAGAGCCAGATAGTAGCTATCCCCGGCGGATTCAGCGGCGGTGATGAACCGGAGGGTTCCGGCAAGTTCATCAATGCTTTCTTCCGCAACCCGAGAGTAAAAGAAGCACTGAACGATATGCTGTATCACCGTGACGGACTTATGCTCGGTATCTGCAACGGCTTCCAGTCTCTTATCAAACTCGGACTTGTTCCTGTGGGAGACATAGTTCCGCTCACCGCCGAAAGCCCGACTCTGACATTCAACAAGATCGGCAGACACCAGTCACAGCTTGTCCGCACGCGTATCTGCACCGACAAAAGCCCGTGGCTTGCCGACTGCAAGGTGGGTGATATCCACACTATCCCGATCTCTCACGGCGAGGGACGTTTCGTGGCAAGCGACGAAGTAATAAAGAAGCTTATCGCCAACGGTCAGGTAGCTACACAGTACGTTGATCTGAACGGTGATCCCACAATGGATCTGCATTACAATCCCAACAGTTCCATGTACGCGATCGAGGGTATCATTTCCCCGGACGGACGTGTTCTCGGAAAAATGGGTCACAGCGAGCGTATCTCCGCAAACTGCTGCACCAACGTTGACGGGTTAAAGGAGCAGCCCCTGTTCAAGAGCGGTATCAGGTATTTTGCGTAAAATACTTGCATAAATGAAAAATAACAGCAGATACACCGACGAGTGTATCTGCTGTTTTGTTTGTCTTATGCGTTGAAAAGCTGTGCGATTGCTTCTTCGTTTATCTTCGAGCCGATAACGCAGAGTCTGCCGATCGTTCCCGCACTTCCGGTGCGTACATC
>JAGAWN010000155.1 GCA_017941355.1 Ruminiclostridium sp.
ACAGTTATCGCCTTATCCACTTTAATCGGTATGCTATTGTCCTCTTCATGTTTCCAATCCAAGTAAGCCGATTGTTCCCGTTATATTCTTCTAATAACGCTCCCCTGTAGGGAGAATACATTTGTGCGTTTAACAGCGCACAATGCGGAGCATATTGTCCTCACGGGGATCGACGCTGCCACTGTGTATCCTTTCACTTCTTCTCGCCAGTTCCTTCATGTATTCTTTCTGATACTGATCGGGCTTTGAAACGACTACTATCGGCTCACCGGTTTTCAGTTCCGGCACTTTCAGCTTGATCATATCCTGCGTCTGAATATCCGCAAACTCTTTGTACATCTGCATAAGTTCGGGAATATTCACGAATTTTGAAAACCTGTTTTTCATCTGAAAGCCGTTGCCCGCAGGCTTTATTTCAAGCTGCGATACCACTTCACCGAATGTACTTGCCCAATCGTCGAATGTTTCCAGACCTGCCTTTTCAAGCAGATCGGGACGCAGATACCTCTGCATGACATAGAACTCTACCATGCTGTTACTTACAGGCGTACCCGTACTGAATAAAATATTGTTGCAGCCGTATTTGTCGTTGAGATACTGTGTTTTCATCAACATATCCTCGGACTTCTGCGCGGCTGTAGTCTGCACTCCGGCAACATTTGACATTTTTGTTGCAACGAAGCAATTCTTATAGTTATGGGCTTCATCACAGACAAGATAATCGAATCCGAGCTTTTCAAAGCACAGCGAATTGTCCTTTGGAGAGGACATAAGTTTTTCAAGCTGCTCCTGTATCCGCTTTTGCTGACGTTCAAGAGCCTTGACAGATGCTCTGTCACCGTCGTCCGTGTCCTGTAATGCGTCCATGATCTCGTTAAGCTCACTTTCCATAAACTGCCTGCGGTACTCAAATGACATCGGTATGCGCTCAAACTGCTGAAATGACATAATAACTGCGTCATAGTCACCGGTCACGCACCGGGCAATGAATTTCTGTCTGTTGTCCTTCGTGAAATCTTCAGGACGAGCGACAAGAAGTTTTGCATTGGGATACAGGCGCATCCATTCGCTTGCAGTCTGCAGGGTAAGGTGTTTCGGGACTACAACACAGGCTTTGTTTATCAGACCGAGCCTTTTCTTTTCCATTGAAGACGCGATCATTTCAAAGGACTTTCCTGCACCAACACAATGCGCAAGCAGCGTATTTCCGCCGAGTTTCGCACGAAGTACGGCATTTTCCTGATGCGCTCTCAGCTTTATCGCGGGATTCATACCCGGGAACGTCTGATGTGAACCGTCATACTCACGCCCGCGGATAGCATTGAACATATAGTTGTATCGTTCAACGTATTTCTCACGGCGGGCGGGTTCTGCCCATATCCAGTTCTTGAACGCTTCCTTCATCTGACGCGCTTTTTCTTTTGCAAGCTGCGTCGCTTCGGGATTTATCACATAGCTGACCTTACCGTCGTCGTCCTCAACTCTGTCCTTGACAACAATATCGCGCTGATTTAGCAGGTTTTCAAATATCTGATAGCTGCTCATCCGGGCAGTACCATAACTCTGTACCGCATTGTAGGAACGATCCTGCCACTTCCCTTCTATCTTGTATTCGCCGGTTTTGGTTCTTGTGACCGGATGACCGCCATAGACGCTTGTGTTTGCTCCTGCGTATTCACGCAGGAATTTGTTGTAGTCACTCAGGTCTATCCAGTTCGCACCGATTCTTACGGATATTTCACTTGCTTCAAGGTCTTTAGGGATAACCTTTTGCAGAGCCGAGACGTTACGCTGAAATCCGCTGTCGATATGCTCTGCAAAGTCACGCGCTATTTTCAGTTTCTCACGGACATTGCCCGAAAGGTATTCCGACGCATCGACATATCCCGAATACGGTTCTTCATCGTTTGCTTTTGCAGGATCACGGAATATCTGATCTCCGAGGTCAGCAATCATCTTTTCGGGAGTACAGCTCATAAGTCCCGCCATATACGGTATATCCACGACACCTTTACGGTCAAGCGATACCTGTAATGCCTCCTGCGGAGTTTCTACCGACAGTATCTCCATTTCGGGAAGTATCGTTCTTTTCGTGAATATTTCGGACTTTTCGACTGTTTTCTTCTCCGTGTCGATTATCTCCAACGCGGCAAGTGTGTTGTAATCATCGTCCTGTCTGAAAACACGTTCATTAGCGCTGTCTGTGATATTACCGAAGCTCTTTCTGAACCGGTCATACACTCTGTTCAGTTCGGATTGCAGTTCGTGAAGTTCCTCATCGGTACAGCCTGCCGCCTGTGCGTCAATAACAGCCATAGCCGCAAGACGGATATTGTGCATACCTATCATGCGTTCAAGAGCCTTTCCGGTCTCCTGCACTTCTATCATTACTTCGTTCTCACGGAAGTAAAGTTTTCCGTCAACGACAGTATGCGTGAAGTTGCGTACCGACGGATCGGCGGGTATCATATTTATTGTTTCACCCTGCTCCTGCTCTTCATTACGCACGGTTTCGATACTGCCCTTTATCTTCTCTACGGCTGCCTTTAACTGCTCCGAAAGCGGAATATCGCTGTTCGCGGTACATACCGTTACCTTGCTGTCGGGACCATATTTCCCCTTCATACGCTCGTCCCATTCCATAGTACCGAGCACCATATCTGGATTATTTACGAAATACTGATTACACGGTATCCCGTCCTCAGTCTGTCCCATGTGTACCCATTCGGGGACAGTCACAGTAAGGGTTTCGCGCTTTTTCAGGAACAGAATATCCGTCGTTATGCTGTCCGCATCCTTGAATGTTCCCGCCGGCATACGCACCGCACCAAGCAAATCACAGCGCTCTGCAAGGTATCGTCTCGCCGCCTCATTCGCCTTATCCATAGTGAATTTGCTTGTAACGAGAGCGACCACACCGCCGGGTTTTACCTTATCAACAGATTTAGCCGCGAAATAGTCATGTATCTTGAAACCGAGCTTGTCATAGGCTTTATCGCTCACACGATAATCACCGAACGGGATATTGCCTATAACAACATCAAAGCTGTTGTTGTTAAAGCGTGTCTGCTCAAAGCCTTTTATCTGAATACGATCTTCGGGATACAGCATTTGTGCTATCCTTCCCGAAATGCTGTCAAGCTCAACGCCGTACACTTTGGAATGTTCGTGCATTTCTTCCGGCATCTTTGACAGGAAGTTACCCACGCCCATTGAAGGCTCAAGGATATTTCCGTCCTCAAAACCGAATTGTCCGAGAGCCTGATAAACACAGTCCGTGACCTCCGGCGGAGTGTAGAAACTTGTGAGTGTTGATTCACGGGCAGCGGCATATTCATCGGAAGAAAGCAGCGCTCTTAACTGCGCCTGTTCCTCCGCCCAACCGTCCGGAGCCGCTTCACCGAGCGCACCTCCCGCACGGTCAGCCGCTATGTCCGCAGTAAACGCCTGCGGTATGCCGCCCCAACCGGAATATTTAGCCATAACAGCCTGTTCTTCGGGAGTTGCAAACCTGTTCTCCGCTTCGACCTTTCGTAATTTCTCAATAGCTGCGACATTTGCGCGGAACTTTGCCTTTGCGCCCTTGACCGTGCTGCCCTCGTGATAATGATATGTAACGGGAGTTCCCGTTTTTGGCTCTTTCTTCGGAGTCATCATTATTATTTCGGGAGCATTTACCGTAGGTGCCTCGGCAGCAGGTTTTTCCTGCTTTTCCGGTTTTGCCGAAAGCTCTATGTGCTGTTCTTCCTCAGCTTCGGGAGCGCTTTCTTCCTGTTCTTCTGCAACATCGGGAGCGTGTTCTTCCACAGCTTCAACGATCTGTTCCTCATGTGTTTCAGCCACAGGCTTTTCTTCCGTTTCCGGGATATCAGCCACAGCGGGAACCTCTATTTCCGTTTCTTTTGTTTCTGTCTGTTCGCCGGAATCGTAGATACTCGGCATCGAATCCATTTTGATACGTTCAACAGCCGCCCCGCGTTCCTCAATGCTGTCTATATTGCTGATTCTGAGAAATTCCGTCGTGTTATTTATTCTTGTAAGACCGGAAACCGTTGTTGCCATAAATTCAGCCGCAACAGCATTAAGATCGGGTGTTTCTCCGTATGTTTCCCAAAAGCCGCCGTCAACAGGAGTAAGATTCGGCTCATAAGCGATATACTCTATGCCACGCTCTTTTCGTTCAAGATAGATGAATGTTTCATCACGGTTATCCATGAATACACCGCGGTTATTCTCATCCTCGACTACAGCTTCTTCGGGTACGTCATTCTGCTCGGAAACAGCGACCCTTGCGGCGGCTTTCAACTTTGCGAGTTCAAACTGCACATCAAGGTCGGTATTCATATCCGCTATTTCCATAAAGGTGTCATAGTCGGGTATTCTCACAAAACTGCTGCTTTCGGTCGCCAAGAGCTCTTTCGCTGCGTCCTGCAAATCCATATATTCGTCCATTTCCCAGACACCGCCGTCTATCGGCGTTAAGTCGGGAGAATAGAGCGTGTATTCTATACCTTCATCGACCTGCATAAGAGAAATAAAGCTCTCGTCACGAGTATCCATGAATACCGCTTCTTCCTCAATTTCAGCGGTAACGGGCGCTTTTTCTTCCGGTTCTTCGACCGGAGCGGACATTTCTTCTCTGCTGTCGGGCATATTTGCTATAGCGTCAGCTTTTAGGCTGTTAAGCTGTTCGGGAACATCACCACTGTATTCCATTTCGGCAAGCTGTAAAAACTTTTCCGTGTCCTTGATCTCTGCAAGATTTTTGCGTTCCGTGCCGAGAGCCAGCGAAGCACCGAGCCTCAGATCGGAAATATCGAAATGATCTGTAAGTCCGCTGTCCGTGAGCGTAAGGTCGGGAGAATATATGTTGTAGAGCATACCGTCCGGAGTATTTGCGACATAGACATAATCCCCATCAGATATATCCACGAACACAGCCGCTTCTATCTCTTCGGACTCGCTATTATCAAGCGTTTCATCTTCGGGAAAATCGGGCTCTGCTGTTTCTTCCGCTTTCGGTTCCTTCTGTATTTCCGTTTCCTCCGAGACAGACTGTTCCGGCTGAATATCGTCTTTTTCGGCAACATCTTCCTGCGGTAATACTTCCTCCTTTTCCTGTTCCGCAGCCAATGCTTTTCTTTCGAGAATATCCGAATAATCTACACCATATTCATCGAGCACTTCCTTTGCTCTCTGAAAAACATACTGTTCTGTGTATTCGTCCGGATCGTAGTGTTCAAGGTCATACTTTGCGTCTTTGATACGCTCGTCTATGTCCTTCTGTGTGATGTATCTGCCTTCGGTAATAAGACGGTCAATGCGCGCCGAGACCTCGTTCCACTTCATCATGGTGTTATACGCTGTCGTGCCGAACGCAAGGTCAGACTTTACAAATTTGTACCCTTTCGCGTCGTACCATGTACTGAAACCAGCTCTGCTTGAACCGCCGTCACCGAATATATGTTTCAGCTTTGTTATCCGGGATTTTTCGTCCTCATTATTTTTGAAGAATTCAGCAATCTCAAACTTTGTCTGCAAGCCGGAACGGGCAAGCAGCAGATAATCCTTTTCATCTTCCGTGATGAAAAAGCGCGGCTTAAACTCGAAGTCCGGTTTTGTCAGAAAGTCCTTTCTCTGTATCAGAAGATCGCGCAGACGGTAAAGAGATTCCTTCGGCTTGTGGAAGTGAAACCGCATTATGTCACGGTTTTCCTCATACTTGCGTATAAAGTCCTCCAGACCGGCAACGTATTTTTTTACCGTTTCGGGATCACCGAGATCAGCCATTATCTTTTGGTGCGATTTTGGAAAACCGCCCTCAAAACGATCATCGGGAATGAAATACTGTACACCTGATCCCCTGTCCAAGTCCTGATGCAGAAACCACAGATGTTCAGCCAAGTCCGATATTTCGTTCTGTACTGCTCTGTCAATAGCGTCCTGATTGCAGTATTCGCCGTTTGCAAGCATTTCACCGATACGTTTTGCAGCATCTTCCCAAGTGATATGCTCTTTGGTGACGATATTGAAAGCGGTCACACCCACGCCGAGCGTTATCCCGTCATTATCGAACCACGCCGACAACTGTGTTTCATCGGAAAGAAAATATCCGCGACCGTCCGTGCCAAACTCTTTGCGGAGAAATTCGGCATTTTCTGTATCGCGCTTACCAAGCTGAAACTGATATGCGATACGTTCAAGGCTTTTCGGCTCATTTCCCGCACATTTAAGTGCAAAGTCAACCATTTCGGGAGTAACATTCACAGCGGGATAGACGAGCCGCAGCCTTTCACGCTTTTTTGGCTTCGGCGGTTCCGCCATATCCACAGGCTCACCAAAGAACGAAAGCTGCTCATTTCCCGATTCGGGAGCTGTTTCTGCTTTTTTACTGCTCTTTGGTGTCTTTGCAGGCTCTTTCACAACAACAGCGGGAGCTTTTTCAGGAATATACTCAAATCCCATTTGCGTTATAGCTTCCTGCCAGTTATCGTAAATATGCTTGTCTATAACTCCGGCATCGGTCTCACGGGAGAGATGTATCATATTATCGGTCTTTTTTTCGACCGTCCACAGCTCACCCTCCAGCCTTACCGTATCGCCCTCGTCGAGATCTTCCGCATAATATCCGTTCTTGTCGTGCTTTATCGGAGTGCGATAAAGCTCAAACTGCTCCAGATCGTAAGTCTGATAATCGTTCAGCTTGTATGGCTTTTTACCGTTTATGATATACGGCTCACCGTTCTCCGAGCGCTCTATCGGCGCTTCAAACTTTCTGCCGCCGATTTCACAGCTTGCATACACAGTATTTTCCGCTTCTTCCATGCGGAAAGAATAAATCACTAGATCATCGGTTTTGGCACGGTTCACGGAAGAACGAGAAGCCTTTTTCACAGGCTCTTTTTCGGGGTCAAGATATTCGCCCTTTTCGATAAGCGCAGCAGTCAGACTTTGTACCAGATCCCAGCTTAAACCGGATTCCTTTATGCGGGAGAGATAGCTTCCCTCCCACACATTAAGACCGTTATCAAAGGACTTGTAACCGACACGGACATCACCTACATCAAGCTCGCAGTATTCTGTGTTTATCGCGTTCTTCATAAATTCCGCACGCTTGTCCATATCCTCGTTTTCAGCGAAGAAAGCTGCTATCTCATCTTTCTTGACCTTGAAAAACCTGTCATTGCTGATGATAGCGTTGATAAGGCGCTCGTCCGTCATAGGCGGCAAAAATCCGGTTTCAACATAAGTGTTGTTGATTATGACCGGTTCCTTATCCGGTGTAGCATCTATGGACTCCGATACTTTCTTCGGGACTTCGCTTTTCTGCTGTTCCGGTTCATTCAGACGTTTTTCATTCTGTATCGCGGCTTCCATAATATCGCATATTTCCTGCTGCTGAATAGCGGAATATCTGTCAGCGATATACCGGTTGAAATAGTCTATCGGCTCTATGTTTGTGCCGCGCGAATCCCTAAAAGCCCAGCCCGCTATCTCATAGTTATCAAGACGGCGGTTAAAATCGGCATTAAGGTTCATCTGAACAAGGTCATCGGGCGTTACATTCTCAACTGAAATACGACTTCCTGCATCACCTGATGTTCTACTGTCAGCAGGCGCATTTTCTCCCACACCCGTATCTCTTGAAAGGTTTTCGGACGGGGATTCTGCTCCCGATACACTTTGTCGAGTTCCTGAAACCGTATCTCCGCTTCTTCGTCTATCTGCCGCGGGATCAGATTCCACTTGCCCTCCATTATGTATATCTGTACTTCCTGCGGATACTCCTTCCTTATCCACTCCATCCACATTCTGCCCCACCTGCCTATCGGCTTTTTCAGCAGTTCCGCGATCTTCGGATTGGGTGTGTACTCCATTTGTGACAGGAATTGACCTGTCGGGCTCATTTTGTAATCCATGTAACTGTTCCTTCTTTCTTTTTTGTATCTGAACTATCTCCTGCTCAATTTCAAGCAATGCGTCCTTTGCCGAACGCTGAACAATATCGCAGAAACGGATAAGATCACGGGTATCCCTGAACATATCCGCAGCGGCAAGATTTATACCGCCGGACAGCTTCATACCGCCCTCTATCTCACAGCGATTGGAAACCACGAAACGTACCGCCGACACAAGGGACTGCTGATATTTTGTGATCTGCTCCTGTGTCAGCTTCATCTGCTCAGTCGCATACTGCACATCATTCAGCCTGCCCTTAATGCTGTCAACGGATATTGCCGCAATAGTCTCCTGTATGTTTTTACAGTCTTTCCCGTACTTGTCGTTTATTACGCCGGTAATATCTCCCGATATGTCCTCTGTTATCTTCCAGAGATCGGGGATACGCTTACCATTCGTCTGCGTAATATCGAACAAATGCCTTGCGGTAGTACCCTCACCGAAAACGGAAATGCTGTGCTCGCCGCGATTTACCACACGTCCAAGCCTGTTCCATGTTTCAAGTGTTGCTACCTTTGTGGCATCCGGATTCTGAAAATATATCAGAGCCGCATCCGCAAAAGACTGTTTATACATACCCGCCGAAAAGCGCAGGAACTGTGCGAGTGCCTGCTTGTCTTTCATCAGACGGTTTGTTATTTCCGTCCAATTGTAAAGGACGGTATTGTATCTGCTCATTATTACCTCCCAAACATTCCGGCGCTGCTTCTATATCTTTACTGCTTATGCCGGTGTTTTCTTATCCCCTATGAATTCCTCCAGTTTCAGATTTACATATCCGTTCTTTTCTTCAAGAGCGAATATCGCGCTATACTTATGCCCTTTTGACGAGATGCAGTTATTGAACAGCGCCTTGCCGTTCACAAGCAGCTCCGTGAGCTCATTCGCCGTAAAAGCACGACCGATACGCTTGTCAGTCTTGAATATGAAGAAGCCGCAGTTATCACGTCCGGCACTGCAATAATAAGTCTTTGCGCTCTCATATATCGGAGCGCCGCAGCGGGGACACTTGCCGAGCTCACGCTTCCTTGTGACTTTATCACGGTTCTTGACCGCCTTTTCGCAGTCAATGGTATTGCGTATGATCTCGATTATCTCATAGATCAGCTCTGTCGGCTGCACTTTTCCTTTTTCAATGTCATCGAGCATCTGTTCCCAATGCGCCGTCAGATCGGGTGACTTGACCGCTTCGGGCAGCGACTTGATAAATTCCCTGCCGAAATCGGTAGAAATAAGCTGTTTCTTATCCCTGCGGACATATCCGGCGGAGATAAGTTCCTCGATTATAGCCGCGCGGGTAGCTGCTGTCCCTAACCCGCGTTCCTTGACATATCCTTTGAGAGCCTTGTCCTCAACCAACCTGTCAATGTTCTCCATTATCGACAGCAACGAGCTTTCTGTAAAACGCTTCGGTGGGGTAGTTTCCCCTTCAACAATGGATATGTTATCGGCGGTAAAGCGGCAGCTCACAGCATATTTCGGCTTATTATCCGATTCCTCGCCGCGATCCTTTCCCGAATACCTGCGCCAGCCGAGAACTGTCGGTATCTTATCCGTAAGTCTGAACACTTCGCCGTTTACCGTGAATTCGTACTTTGTTTCATCGTACTCATACGGCTTATCGAGAGCGCATAAAAATCGGTTTATGACCAGTTCCATGACCTTACGCTCATTTTCAGACAGCGACGTATCATTCAGCCTGCCGATAAGGTTTGTCGGGATAAGCGCATGATGATCGGAGATCTTTGAGTTGTCGATAACACGCTTATCCATGTTCAAGCCCTGCTCCTGTAAACGCTCTATGCGTTCCGGATCATATTCCGAAAGACACTTGACGATACTCTCAACAAGTGTTTTCATATCATCGGAAAGATAATTGCTGTCCGTGCGGGGATATGTCAGCAGTTTCTTTTCGTAAAGGGAATGTGCGGCTTTCAGAGTTTCTGTCGCTGTGATCCCGTAAATGTCATTAGCCTCACGCTGCAAAGATGTGAGATTGTGCAGAAGCGGTCTGTTTTCTGTCTTATGATCTATCTTTACCGAAGTAACAACGACCGTGCCGCCCATACACTTATTGATAAGAGCCTGTGCTTCCGCTTTGTTATCAAAGGTCTTTTCATATTCCGCACCGTTATCGAGCAGAACACGAAAGATAGGTTTCTTTGTAAACTTCTCTATTTCTTCATCGCGTTCAGCGATTATGTTCAGCACCGGGGTTTTCACTCTGCCGACTTTATGGGCATCGTTATTGACGATACTGTAAAAACGGGAAAGTGACATACCGAGTATCCAGTCAGCTTTGGCGCGGGTATATCCTGCTTCATAAAGCCTTGCTTTCTCATTTCCGTCAAGCAGGTGTTTCATGCCCTTCTTTATGCTTTCATCGGTCAGCGAGCTTATCCACAGACGCTTCACAGGCTTTTTGCAGCCGAAATATCTGTAAATATATCCGAAAATGCACTCACCCTCACGCCCGGCATCACAGGCGTTTATGATCTCCGTAACATCATCACGGTTGAACAGCTCTTTCAGCATCTTTATCTGCCCGCCGTAACCCTTTATCGGAAAGAAACCGAATTTTTCGGGAATAAGCGGGAGCGTTTCAAGCTCCCACTTTCCCCAACCGTAATCCGCC
>JAGAWN010000156.1 GCA_017941355.1 Ruminiclostridium sp.
ATGTCAAGCTCATTTCGTCCTTCGGACGAACAAAAGTGCAAGGAAAATTTTAAAAATGGGGAATTTTCCTTGCACTTTTGCAACCGTGAAAAGCCTTCAAGCTGCGCTATGAAGACTTTTCGCGGTTGATGAGCAGACATTGATTATACCGTCGTACTGTTTTAGATTCCTTTGTATGTTACGCAATAGTGATAGAAACGATATTCAGATGATACGAATAGCTGTAGGTGATGTTCTCTGCTATCTTCTGCACCATCGTAACGCCGATCTTTGCGAATGTTTCATCGCCCCGCTCGAATATCAGCGGGTTGTAGGGTTCGTCATAATTGCGGAGTATGAGTTCGATCCTGCCGTCATCGCAGAAAGCTTTTATATCCATGTATGACTTTTTCCCGGGTCTGGCAGAGGATTTCCGGTGTGACAGGTAATCCGCCGCGATCTCCTCCATACACAGAGCGCTTATGTAGGAATTCTTTTTTGATGTACCGTTTTTATCGAAGAACTTCTGCAGTGTTTCCGCAACAAATGTAACACTGTCCGCTTCCGTGGGGATGCTTACATCGAGTACAGTGAAACGGTCATTGGCTTTACCGAGAGCAAGAAGTCCGTCAAGGGGAACGGGAAAACGCTTATTTATGACCGCAAGTACAAGATAGTACACTGCGAAGAATATTACGAAATTGTAGCCGTATGCCAGCCAGATGCCGGTAACGCCGAATAACCTGCCAAATACCGCAGCAAGGATCGGGTATAGCACGCTGTCGGGCAATGCCGCAACGAGCAGAGAGAGTGACAGATGATCGGTGGATTCGTAAGCGGAGCTTAATGTGAACGGGAGTACCGAGATGATCCCGCTCAGGGCGATCAGTATCAGTCCGGTGCGTCCGTCCGTCGAGTCGCTTATATTATAGAATGTAAGTATCGGGGACTGAAGGACTATGATTATAACGGCTAACGCGGCTGCATAGATAAGACCGAGTTTAAGCGAAGCTGTAAAGGTCTTTCTGATCCCTTCCTTGTCGCGTCCGCCGAAAAGAATGCCGAAAAGCGGTTCGCTGGCGTACAGAGTGCCGCGTCCGACTGTGCGTACCACAGTTCCGAGAGTCTTGATTATGCTCACCAGAGCAAGGACTCCTGTACCGTTCTCAAATATTCCAAGCACAATATTGTTCACA
Organism: Ruminiclostridium sp.; assembly: GCA_017941355.1. Classification (GTDB taxonomy): domain Bacteria; phylum Bacillota; class Clostridia; order Oscillospirales; family Ruminococcaceae; genus Ruminiclostridium_E. Next base: position 1,176 of record JAGAWN010000156.1, read on the forward strand.
ACGGAACCGCTTACAGAGTCAAGCATATTGTCAACGGACGAGGGAAGCCCGCGCCGTATGCAGTCGAGGGCGTCCTTTATATTCTCTTTGCTCAAAGCATACAGCCTGTATTTCATTGATATTTTTCTGTATTTTATCATGACAAAAGCTACTGCCATCTGTGCAAACGCTCCGGCTGCCGAGCCGATCCCGAGTCCGGCTATCTTGTATTCCTCCGGAAGCAGAAGCACTGCCGTCACAGAAGCTGCAACATTGACTGCGACATTGACAACGCTGCAGATCATTCGTTCCGTCTGGTATCCGAAAGCAGCTACTACGAGCTGGAACAGGGAGCCGAGACAGAAGAAAAGTATCAGGGGACAATCTGTGCGTATATACAGTCTGGCGTATTCAACGGCCTCTGCTGTTGCCTTTGAACCTCCGCAGATGTTTATAAGTCCGTCGGTACACAAAAGGCAAACCGCAATGAATATAATATCGACGATCACCGTGAGTGTGAGTGCAAGAGAATAGATCCTCCCGGTCCCTTCCATATCGCTTTTGCCCATGCAGTGCAGCATTTTATGGAAACCGCCGTGCAGTATCGTTCCGGTGAATGAAAGCATAAGTCCTACTATCGGCGTGCCTAAAGCAACTGCCGCAACGGCATCGGCGTTCATAAAGTGACCCGCTATCATCGTATCTACCATAAAAGTCAGAGATTGTACCAGCGCATAAACCAGACAAGCCGGCATGACGTTTTTTATGGTGCCTGCGGAAAGTACGTTTGATTGTAATTCAGTCGTCATTGTTTAAAATCCTTTCTGATCGGTACAAGGTATTATAACAGATACACAACTGTTTGTCAACCGTTTATTACCGCGGAAATCAAACAACGGATATATGACTTGCCGGCATTAAAAATATTCAGAGACCCTCATCAGTAAAAAGTTTTATTTTTTCATTTACCGCTGTTCCTGATGCTCTCGCTCAGTGCGATGACCTCGTCCCGTACCTTTTCGCGCGAGCTTTTGGTGATCTTCCTGTAAAGCGGGTAAGCAGTCAGCATCACGCCCATTCCGAAAATGCCGAGAATAAGACCGGGAACGATATTGCCGAAAACCATGATAAGGCTCATGCCTGCGCCCATTACAAGCGTACCGATGATGCCCACGGTCAGAGCAGTGATCCGACCGGGAGTTTCCGCCCTGCGGTCGAGCATTCTGAGCTTTTCGATATCACTGTACTGCTTTTCCGCGTCGGTGTATTTGCGCATTATGCGTTCTGCTTCATTATTGTCGGCTGCCGAATAATCAAGAGTGAATCTGCTGTTGTTCATTGTAATATACCTCCGCATAGCTGATCGGTTGTTTTGTTGTTTGTATTATAGCGGAGATATGTTTCCGAATTGTTGCTGAATTGTTGCTGAAATGTTAAAAATTCAATCCGACAGCATTTTTATCTTTTTTGTCCCGTTTATTATCATATATGTGGATATGCCTAAAACTATTGCGATAACAAAGCCGCCGGTTATGCCGTTGAACATCTGTCTGAAATCACTTCTGCCCTCGTCAAACGCGTACAGCATCGAGGTCTGCAAAGACAGCATGGACATTACCGCTCCGCAGAATGTCAGGTCTTTCGCGGCTGACAGGATAGCATTATTACGCTTCCTGAACGAGATCATATTTACAGGCTTGAATTTGCGTCTATATCCCAGAAATCATTCATTAGCTGTGAACGGGTAAACGTCTTTTTCGGGTATGACAGAAGTCTGTACAGCAGATCGAACTCCCGCACTGTGAGCGGTATCTCCTCGCCGTTGTAAACCGCTGTGCGCGTGTCGCTGTTCAAAGAAAAGCTGCCAATTGTAAGCGCTTTATTGCTGTCTATGTTTGCCCGCCGCAGTATCGCGCCGAGCTTTAAAAGCAGCTCGTCAAAATCAACAGGCTTCACAAGGTAGTCGTCGATCCCAAGCTTGTACCCGCGCTGCTTTGACGCGATATCGTCCTTTGCGGTCATAAATATTATCGGGATATCCTTGTCGATATCACGGACGCTCTCCGCAAATTCAAACCCGTCTATCTTCGGCATCATTATGTCGGAGATTATCAGATCGAACCTGCTTCCGTACATCTCATCATAAGCGCTCTGCGCGTCAAGGCAGCCTGCCGCTTCATATCCGTTCATATTCAGAAATTTACAGAGCGTGGAGTTAAGCTCCCTGTCGTCTTCTACTATAAGTATCTTTATCATGTCTGCACCTCATTTGTTGCCATGCCTCACTTTTGGTTATGACTGAATTATACCATAGATTTTCTGATCTTTCAATAAATATCGGAAGTTTTAACATTTCAGCAACATTTCGGCAACAATTCGGAAACATTCACGGACTATAATACAGACAGATCAAGAAAACACGGAGGTAATCAAAATGAAAAACATTATCTTATCTGCAAGGATCACCGCCGAAAACCTGCTTGTGTCGATACTCCGTCTGTTCGGTGCGGCAAAAGGGTATTATTTCACTGTTTATTCCGATGATATTATCTGGGCATGGTTCATGGTATGGCATACCGATCACATAAAGTCCAATTCCCCGAAAAAACTGACTGCCGTATATACCGGCGATAAGGTAATAACCCTCGATGAACTGCCGGACTTCGGCGGCAAAAGCGATGTATCGGAAAAGTCTGCGGCAGAAAAGGAGAACAGAATGGACAAATACGCCGATATGATAGTTGAACTGCCGCCCGACGGATATGACGAACCGCGTGATGGCGTGACATATCCGGAGTTTGAGAAATTCACATACTATTCCTCGGCCGCAGAGCGCGACACGAATGTCAATGTACTGCTGTCGGCGGATTACTCCGAGGATAAGGAATACCCTGTGCTGTACATACTCCACGGATTCTATGACAACGAGGACTGGATGGCGCGCAGGACAGCAGCACTCAGTCAGATACTTACGAATCTGCAGCTTGACGGCGAGGCGGAAGAAATGATAGTCGTGCTGCCGTATATCTTTTGCAGCAAGGAGCTGCCGTACTGCACGGGAATGGATCTTGAAAACTGCCTTGCTTATGACAATTTTATAAACGACCTGACCACCGATCTTATGCCTTTTATCGAGAAGAATTTCTCCGTTGCAAAAGGCAGGGAGAATACCGCGATAACAGGCTTTTCGATGGGCGGGCGAGAATCTCTGTTCATCGGATTCAGCCGTCCGGAGCTTTTCGGATATATCGGTGCTGTATGCCCTGCGCCGGGACTTGTAAACATCGACGGCTCGGCAATGCACCCGGGACAGATGCGGAAAGAGGATATGGAATTCGGTGAAGACAAGCCGGAGGTACTGCTGATAAGTTCGTCAAAGGCGGACGGCGTTGTCGGCAATTCGCCCGACAGTTACCGCAGATTTCCGGACAGCAGCGGTGAGAAATATCTGTCGCATATCATGTCCTCGACGGGACACGATCATTCAAGCGTCAAGCCGCACCTGTACAACTATTTCAGAATTATATTCAGATGAAAGAGCGGTCCGCTGCTGTGATACCGACCCAAAACAGATCGTACCGGAAATATCACACAGCGCAGCGCCTTACTTGTGCTTGACACAGCGCCGGATATGTGATATAATGAATTTGACCTGACACAAGGATATGTTCCGACTGAAAGGCGAGTCTGAAAGATCACAGCGGTATTTGCGGATATTCTGACGGCGTGCAGTTCTACTGCCGCGGAAGATCGTTTGCGGATAGCGTTTTTATACTGTACTCTCTGAACTCCCGTCTTTGTGTAAGGCGGGAGTTTTTGTTATACTGAAAAGGAGGTGTGCTGTGAACGAGCTTGCTGTGAAACTGTGCAGCGAACATTCGCTGTCACTTGACGGGTATGAACGGCTGATAAAAAGCAGGACTCCGGAACTCGCGGAAAAACTTGCGGAAGAAGCCGTTGCCATGCGAAAAAGCATATACGGTAATGATGTGTATGTGCGGGGACTGATAGAGATATCGAGTTACTGCAAAAACGACTGCTTCTACTGCGGTATCAGACGGAGCAATCGCGAGGCGGAACGTTACCGGCTCACCCCGGAGGAGATACTCGCCTGCTGTGACGAGGGGTACCGGCTCGGATTCAGAACATTTGTACTCCAGGGCGGTGAGGACGGGTACTTCACGGACGATCTGCTCTGCGGACTGATACGGGATATCAAGGAACGACACCCGGACTGCGCGGTGACGCTCTCCCTCGGAGAACGAGGATATGACAGCTTCAAGCGGCTTTATGATGCCGGTGCGGACAGATACCTGCTTCGGCATGAGACAGCCGATCCGGCGCATTACGCGAAGCTGCACCCGCCGGAAATGCGCTGCGAACACCGTATGAAGTGCCTGCGGGAATTGCGGGATATCGGGTATCAGGTGGGCTGCGGATTTATGGTAGGCTCGCCATACCAGACCGCGCGGGAACTTGCACGCGACCTGAAATTCATCGAGGAGTTCAAGCCGGATATGTGCGGTATAGGCCCCTTTGTCCCGCATCACAATACCCCGTTCCGGGATATGCCTAAAGGAACAGTGGAACTTACCTGTTTCCTGCTGTCGGTGATACGGCTGATACACCCGTCTGTACTGCTGCCGTCAACTACCGCGCTGGGAACGATAGACCCACTCGGACGGGAAAAAGGCATAAAAGCGGGAGCCAATGTAGTTATGCCGAACCTGTCACCTGTGGAAGTCCGGAAGAAGTACGAACTGTACGACAACAAGATCTGTACCGGCGACGAGTCCGCACAGTGCAGTAACTGCCTTTCCGCAAGAATGGAAAGCATCGGGTACCGCATAGTCGCTGCCCGCGGAGATATCATAAAACAGTAAAAGGAGAAAAAACAATGTCACATTACGACCCCAGATCACTGAAAGCCGAGGATTTCATCAATGACGAAGAAATACAGGCTACGCTGAAATACGCGGAGGAGAACAAGTACAACATCGCACTTATCGACGAGATACTCGAAAAGGCACGTCCGAAGAAGAAAGGCAACGGCTATGTCTGTACCGGGCTTACCCACCGTGAAGCCTCTGTACTGCTTGCCTGCGATCTGCCGGACAAGATAGAGCAGATGTACGAAGTCGCGGAGGACATCAAGCTGAAATACTACGGCAACCGCATCGTTCTGTTCGCGCCGCTTTATCTGTCGAATTACTGCGTGAACGGCTGTCTTTACTGTCCGTACCACATGAAGAACAAGCATATCCCGCGCCGCAAGCTGACCCAGGAGGAAGTTGCCGCGGAAGTCATCGCGCTGCAGGATATGGGACACAAGCGCCTTGCGATAGAAGCCGGTGAAGACCCGGTAAACAACCCTATCGAGTACATTCTCGACTGCATAAACACTATCTACAGCATCAAGCACAAGAACGGTGCTATCCGACGCGTGAACGTGAATATCGCGGCTACGACAGTCGAGAATTACAAAAAGCTTCACGACGCGGGGATAGGCACATATATCCTGTTCCAAGAGACATATCATAAGGAAAGCTATGAGCGGCTGCACCCTACGGGACCCAAGCACGACTACGCATACCATACCGAGGCAATGGACAGGGCAATGGACGGCGGGATCGACGATGTGGGACTCGGCGTGCTGTTCGGACTTGAACTGTACAAGTACGAGTTTGCGGGGCTGATAATGCACGCGGAGCATCTTGAAGCAGTCCACGGCGTGGGTCCCCACACTATCAGTGTACCCCGCGTGAAGCGCGCTGACGACATCGACCCGGAGGAGTTCGACAACTCCATTTCCGACGATATTTTTGAGAAGATAACCGCCTGCATTCGTCTTGCAGTACCCTACACAGGCATGATAGTCTCCACCCGTGAGACCGAGGAAGTCCGCTCGAAAATGCTGCGTCTCGGTATCTCGCAGGTAAGCGGCGGTTCCCGCACATCTGTGGGCGGCTACACCGAGGAAGAACGTCCGCACGACACCGAGCAGTTCGACGTGTCCGACCAGCGCACCCTTGACGAGGTAGTCCGCTGGCTCATGGAGAACGGTCATATACCGTCATTCTGCACCGCGTGCTATCGCGAGGGACGTACCGGCGACCGCTTCATGTCGCTGTGCAAGAGCGGGCAGATACTCAACTGCTGCCACCCCAACGCGCTCATGACTCTTACCGAGTACCTTGTGGATTACGCTGCTCCGGAGACGCGGGACATCGGCTATGCGCTCATAGAGAAAGAACTGGAAAAGATACCGAACCCGAAAGTAAAGAGCATTGCGACACAGAATATCGCGGATATCAAGAACAGCAACCGCCGCGATTTCAGATTTTAAGGAGACACTATGGGACTCAATGATACACCCTCCGGAGAGCGCCTGCATATAGGATTCTTCGGTATGCGCAACGCCGGCAAATCCAGCCTTGTCAACGCAGTCACAGGACAGGAACTTGCGGTAGTTTCCGATGTCGCGGGAACTACCACTGACCCCGTGAAGAAAGCTATGGAGCTGCTGCCGCTGGGACCTGTGATGATAATTGACACTCCCGGTTTCGACGACGAGGGACAGCTCGGAGAACTGCGCGTCCGCAAGACAAAGGAGACTCTCGCGCATACCGATATAGCCGTGCTTGTCACCGACGCGCGGCGGGAACTTCCGGAAGCGGGAACAGCACTTCTCGGAATGTTTGCGGAACGTAAGATACCGTACATCATCGCCCGTAACAAGTGCGATCTGCTGTACAGCATTCCGCCCGCAAAGAACGGTGAGATTTATGTCAGCGCCCTCGATGAGACAGGCATAAACGAACTTAAAGAGATGCTCGGCAGGTTCGCGGGAGAAAAGAAAGAAAATCCGATAGCTGCCGATCTGCTGCCGGAGGGCGGGACGGCAATACTTGTTGTCCCGATAGACAAGGCTGCTCCGAAAGGCAGACTGATACTCCCGCAGCAGCAGGTTATACGCGACCTTCTCGATCACGGAATGACCGCGTTCGTCTGTCGTGACAGTGAACTTTCCGAAACGCTGAAAAAACTGTCTGCGCCGCCGGATATCGTCATAACCGATTCGCAGGTTTTCGGAAAAGTATCAAAGGCAATTCCCGCCGATATCCCGCTCACATCTTTCTCGATACTCATGGCGAGATACAAGGGATCTCTGGATATTGCAGTCCGGGGTGCGGCGATGCTCGACAGGCTGAAAGACGGCGATACGGTGCTGATATCGGAGGGCTGCACCCACCACCGCCAGTGCGAGGACATCGGCACTGTGAAGCTTCCGAAGTGGATAAGCGAGTACACAGGAAAGAAGCTGAATTTTGAGTTTTCGTCCGGCGGGACATTCCCCGATGATCTCACCGGGTACGCGCTTGTGGTGCATTGCGGAGGCTGCACGCTGAACGAAAAGGAAGTGTCCTCGCGAATGGAGCGCGCGCAGTCGCATGGAGTTCCGATAACGAACTACGGCATCGCTATTGCTCATATCCACGGGATCCTGCAAAGAAGCACAGCGCCGATACCCGGAACAGCCGACCTGCTGAAATGAATATAAAAAGACCCGGAAATGGCTCTGTCTGCCGTTTCCGGGTCTTGATTCCTGCTGCCGGATAAAAAGGCGCGGTATAAAAGAAATCCGCCTTTAATGCTTTGTCAGGCCATATCGCCGTAAAGATGATCGTTCAGCGCGTTCACGAACTCTCTGTAATGCTTCGGAAAATTCTCCGAACCGTGCGCATATATCTTTTTATCCTGATCGACTGTTGCATTGAAAGTGAACATTGTGCCGTCAAGTACACCTTTCGGGTGGTTCCCGACAAAGCCGTTCCACGACATGATATCACAATCGTTCAGCAGCCTGATGATCGTATCTCTGCTGCACAGAGCGCGTCTGTCAAGCTCGCGGCAGTCCTTGCCCTGCGTGTATTTTATCCAATAAAACGATATTTCCGCTTTATCGTCATTCATCACGATCTCATACTCGGTTGAACCGCGCATACCGCTTTCACGCAGCGTAACGATGCTGAATGTTTCTATCTTTGCGTGTGTGTGACCGGATCTGTCTTTATTCTTCCAAAGCATAGCATTACCTCGGCGGATTAATGATTTTATTAGTTGATTATATCACCTTCGCGTCCGTCTTGTCAAGTTTTTTCTGCCCGCTGTATCCGTACTTGCGGCAAACTGCTCCGAGCGCATTTGCACTTGACTCATTGACACTCATTTTTGGGGGATTGATCCGGCGATTGAATATTTGGTTTTTGTTCCTTCCCCTGATGTCGGCGGAGAAAAGAACGTGATATATCGACAGATCGTTGAATTGGCGAAGCAGTAATAATCATTTTCTTTACAGATAATATAAAGGCTTTACAAAAACTCTTATGTATGATATAATTAATGTGTCCTCAATAACTGCCTTTTGGCAGTTATTGCCTGAAAGTCTGTAAAACAGACTTTCAGATGTTGTTCCTTGATGAGCAGACATTGATCAGGCAGTGAATTATTAAAGCCGGTAAGTCGGATATCCGTTCTTTCTCTCTTACATCAGCCGGGGAGAAAGAACAAGATTACCATTAATTAATTGCAGCAGTAAAAAATGTATTTCTTTACCCTGCCGTCGGCAAGGTGAAGAACGTATTACATCGGACAATTGTTAAATTGCCGAAATAATAAACAATCATTTGTTATGCAATGAAGAAAGAGAGTATTCTGATGAAAACAAAAAAACAAGGCAGCCACTGGACAGCATACTTTGACCTTGACACAAAGCGGTACTTTGCCGAGATATTGTACATCAACCGCGAGGGAATGGAGCAGTACAACTACGAGATCACACAGGATATATATGAACGTCTTGGCACTTTCAGTGATGATAATGACAGCATAAAACTGATCGAGACCGGAAAGAGAACATATTCATTTGAGAATACAATGTACGGCACCATCGGACCCGAAAGAACAGTATGGGATGAAGAAGCCAACAGTGCAATGTGCGAGGCAGTTAAGAAACAGGATAAGAACAATAAAGAGGCAAAAAATAAGTGAAGTCAGATGAGATCAACAAGGAAGTGCGATTCACCGGATCGCTTCTTAAACTCTTCAGCTCCGTAAAAAGCGAAAGCGCACTGAAAAAGACCGCTGCAATATCTGCTGAATTTATGGGCAAATGGGATATTTCTTCACTTAACGGAAAGAAAACATTCATAACCCGCAAAGACGGCAGCAAGATGAGAGTCTGTGTATATAACGGTAAAAAGTCAGCCGGCAAAACAGTCGGTATTCTTTGGCTGCACGGCGGCGGGTATGCGTTAGGCTCGCCCGAAATGGTGAAAATGACATTCGCGAAGCATCTTCTTAAAAACAAGAACTGCGTGATCGTGTCTCCAGACTATACTCTGTCAGCATTTGCCCCGTATCCTGCCGCGCTTATGGACAGTATTACAGCACTGCAATGGATGAAGCTCAACCGTGAAAAACTCGGGATCGACTGCGGCAGTTTTGTGGTAGGCGGAGAGAGCGCAGGCGGCGGTCTTGCCGCGGCGGCAGCATTGTTTGCAAGGGATAAAGGCGTCGCGGATATCATTTTGCAGATCCCGCTTTATCCGATGATCGACGACCGGGATACCGAGACCTCCGCGAATAATACTGCGCCGGTATGGAACACTTCACTGAATCACGCTGCATGGAAAGTATATCTCGGCACACTTTACGGGACGGATAAGATTGGAAAATATGCGGCTCCGGCGAGATCGTCTGATCTTTCGGGACTTCCGCCTGCAATAACCTTTGTCGGTACCATAGAGCCGTTCTACGCTGAAACATTGCAGTATTTCAGACGTCTTGAACAAGCGGGAGTTCCGACCGAGCTTATGACCGCGGACGGCTGTTTTCACGCTTTTGATATGCTTGCTCCGTCAGCGGAGATCAGCAAAAAAGCAGTGAATTTTGCATTGGCTGCGTATGACAAATATATTGAAAAGATATAACAGCTTACGAAAAAGAAGCTTGCGGAAGTACTCATGGAGGCTGACAAGCGCTATTGGGTGAAACGGATATGGCGGCGAAGATCGCCGAGCGCTTCGAGGTCGGAATGCACGCGGCACGGCGGGTATCTCCTTTTGCAGATACATCTCCTGCTCGGCAATTGGGTCAAGTGCGGCGGTAGGCTCGTCAAGCAGGAGTATCGGAGCATTTTTGTAAAGTGCTTTGGCAAGCGCCATTTTCTGCTTCTCTTACTCTCGAAATATTTTCCGCTATGCTTACGGGCAGTTCGTAAATATCCTGAAATACCGCCGAAAACAGCGTGAAATATTCATCACGATTATAGGCATTAACAGGTTTTCCGTTCAGCAGAATTTCTCCCTCTGTCGGGTCATACAGACCACACATCAGCTTGATAAGCGTGGTCTTGTCCGCGCCGTTTAAGATGAAGCGTGATGCTGCAAGGCTCGCTAAGAAGCCGAGAACGCCGAAGGACCAGACAAAGGGCAGGAGCAAGAAGCAAGGAATTGAATAATCAACTTTGAACCCAATGGATTCAAAGTGAAAGCGGGGGTAACGATATAG
>JAGAWN010000157.1 GCA_017941355.1 Ruminiclostridium sp.
GCTTTATCGGCGACAACGAAAATGACTGTCCCGATCTGTCCGACCACAAGAGCTGCGGACTTGTTATGATCTCGCCTTACGAGGAACTTGCGAAGGAGGCGGGTGAATGAGCATACTGTATGATATAATTAATATCCTGCCCTTTTCACTGCTTGCGGCCATGCTCTTCGGCTCTTATACCGGTATGCCTGAGGACAGCGCCGCAGGCTTTATCATCTGCCTCGCTCTTTCCCTGCTGATAATATCCCTGCGCGGTATGAAGCGGAAAAACAGGCTCCGCGGTATCTGTATCGCAGCAGTATTCATCATCGTGCTGACGATAGCCGCGGGAGAAGAGAACCGACAGCTTTTCCTGAAGGAATACCTCTGGGTGCTGCACATCATCTTCCTCTCTGCTGCGGCGCTCATAACAGGTATCCTTGCGTTGCGGAATATATGGATAAGGCGAGCCGCCGCAGCAGCCCTGCTGATATACGCCGCCGCGGGTACAGTGCTTTCGTGGGAGATAAGCAAGGAAGCATTCGCTCTGATATGCTTTATCGTCCTCGTACGTATTGCCGAGGAGATACAGCGCGGCTGGGTAAAATCCGGAAGCCCTGACATAAAAGCACATATAACAGGCATATCCCCGATGCTGATCGCTGTATGCCTTATAACGTATCTTGTTCCTGCCCCTGCCGAGCCTTACGACTGGCAGTTCGCGAAAGATATATACAACAATACATCGTCTTTTCTCAACAGAATATATGGCTATATCACCCATCTTTCCGACGATTACGGCAGTATCGGCTTTTCCGACAGCGGCACATTTCTTGCGGGTCTGCAAGGCAATGACGAGGAAGTACTGCGTATCGAGGTAGGAGATCCGGCAGTAAAAGAAGTCCGGCTCACAGGCTGCATAAGCGGTGATTTCACCGGTAGGGAATGGGTATTCGACACCGATACGGAAAGCGATAGCAGAATGACAGACACGGCGGAGACTGCCTGCGCTGTCAGAAAATATGCCGGAGCCGCACAGTCCGATCTGCTCCGGAACACCAATATGTACTTTAAGTCCTTTATGTACAATACAAAGTACATTTTCTCCCCCGAAAAGATACGGCTTGCAAAAACAAAAGAGAAGCTTCCGGGGATAAGCGAAAGAAACGGCAGCATCATCACGGAGCAGAGACTCGGCTATAACGACAGCTATCTGATCTCATGCTATGTGCTAAATTACAGTTCTCCCGAACTGCCGGAGCTGCTGGAAAACGCCGAGCCGATCACCGAGGACGAATGGGAGCAGACAGCGAAGGCGGAGAACATTTCCGATAATGACGGATATTCTTTCGGGGATCATCAGGAATACATCTCCTGCATATACGAAAAATACTGTATCCCGCGCGGCTTGTCGGAGCGGGCAAAAGCAGTCATCAATGATATAAAAAACAGTTCTGACAGCAGATACGGGAGAGCGAAAATGCTCGAAGCTTATCTGAAAAAGCTGGAGTATTCCACGGATACCGGAGCCCTGCCCGATACCGTCACGGACGCGGGGAGCTTCCTCGATCATTTCCTGTTCACATCAAAAAAGGGCTGGTGTATGCACTTTGCCACAGCATTCGTGCTTATGGCTGACGAAATGGGCATACCCTGCCGGTATGTGCAGGGCTATACCGCCAAACGCGATATCAGCGGAGATATGATCGTGAAGCAGAGCAACGCCCACGCATGGCCGGAAGTATATTTCGACAATGTGGGCTGGGTCGCGTTCGAGCCTACGCCGGGATTCGCTGTTCCCGTCGGCTGGGGCAGATACGAAAGCACTGCCAACACGGATAACGACACGATCGAGACGGATACCGCCGAAGATGCCGACGAAGAGAGCGACATCTCCGAGGGATCGGCACAGACCGGCATCGACCCTATGATCTTCATTATTCCCGCAGCCGCAGTCGCCGTATCTCTTCTGATCTTCTATATCATCAGCCGTTTCGGCTCCCGCAGAAGGTACGAACAAATGACCCCGCAGGAAAAATTCACATACCTGACTAAGCAGGATATCCGTCTGCTCGGACTACTCGGCTTTTCACTCCAAAACGGCGAGACGCTGTCGGAATACTATGACAGAATAATGCGTTCCGAAAGTCAGGACATAAAAGAGCAGATCGGTTTTATCCCACTTTATGAAACGGTACTGTACTCCGACAGAGAGATCACCGCCGATGACATCGAACCTGTTGAAGCTGCGCACAAAACTCTGCGTGAGCTCGCAAAAAAGAGCAGTCTCAGATCAAGACTGCTGCTGATGATACGGGAGTATTGACCGGTATGCCGCGTGAACGGACGGAAGGAGTCTTTCAGAGATGCCTGAAATAATTAATCTCTCCTCAACAAGCCGACGCAAACGGCTTGTCAAAAAAACATAAAATCCAACGAATGAAAAGTCTCAAAAGCTTGTCAGCATTCATAGCAATAATAGGCGGCGGAATTGATGACTTTGTTGTGTTTTCAAGTTTAAAGCGGATAATCCCGAGAACGAACTTGTGCTTTGCGAGGCTGAACTTGCGCTCGACTCAGACTTGACGCAATGGACTGCGCACATAGCTTTTTTCTTTCAAATAGTTTTTTTATAGGTTCCCTATATTTTTATTCGTATAAAAAAATAGTCAGCGCCCGTTCAGGACGCTGACTTTTCAATTATTTTATCTTGCTCTGGAGTTTGTTGAGAAGCTCACCGAAACGCTGGAAATGGACTACCTCGCGTTCGCGCAGATAGCGTATCACGTTGGTAACGTCCGGATCGTCGCTCATTCGGAGAATAGCGTCGTAGGTTGCGCGGGCTTTCTGCTCCGCCGCCATATCCTCCATTATATCTGCTATCGGATCTCCCTTGCTCTGGAGATACGCTGCGGTGAACGGAACGCCTGCCGCGCTTGCCGGATAAACGCCGTTTGCGTGGTCGATATAATAATCCCCGACACCGTATTTGTCGAAGCTGCGCGCTCCCTCACCCTTAGTGAGCTGCGTTACTATGCTTCCGACCATTTCGAGATGTGAGAGCTCTTCGGTGCCAATGTCGGTGAGCAGTGCTATACCGCTTTTGTCGGTCTGGGCAAAGCGCTGGGAGAGGTAGCGGAGTGAGGCACCAAGTTCTCCGTCCGGACCGCCGTACTGACTCAGAATATAACTCGCCAGTCTCGGGTTCTTATTGTTTATCTTAACAGGTATCTGCGTCATTTTAGTGAAAATAAACATACCGTGACCTCCTTATGCCATTTTCTGCGACGGCCATACGCCGACGAGCCATTCCCAATCATCGTCGCAGTCCGATGATGCTGCGACAAGCGGATAGCAGCGTTTCTCGAAAGCGTCAAAGCAGGCTTTCGCGTTTGCGGCGGCTTCCTCGTACATACGCAGAGCCTTGGTGTCGTCGGGGTGGGTATCGAGGTAGAGGTTGAGGTCGGTCATATAGAACATAGCCTCGCTTACCTTACGCAGAAGCTGTGCGGCAGTCAGTGTATTACTTGCCATCGTAAAGCCCCCTCTCATATTCTCCGATACCGATATCGAGTTCCGGGAAGATCGTACCCTGCTGTATAGCGCGTTCCGGAGTATAGACCCTACCGAGTTTCTGATTCGGCACATACGCATAGCCGACTTTACCGCATGACGTGTCGTAAGCCGATTCAACGCGTGTGCAATCGTTGTTGTACATACTATCAGTTCCTTTCGTGATTTTTGCCGTTTGGCTGTTTTAGTTTATGCGGCAGGGCAGGGGAGTGACACATAGATCTTTGTATGTAAAACTGCATAAAAAACATGAGCGGATTTGTGCAACTGTACAAATCTGCTTATTTTTTAAATTTTTTTCGGAAAACTTGTCACTAAACCTGTCTCAAAAGCGTTATTATATATGAAAGTATTCTGTGTGAAAGGAAGTTATAATATGAAAAAGAAGCTAAAATTGATCGCAGCCGCGCTTGCGGCAATTACCGCGCTTTCCTGCGCGTCTGTGACAGCTTTCGCGGACAAGCTGAAAACCGTTGACGTAGTTACATACCGTTATTCCGACAGCGGCGAGGCAAAGGGCAAATACACCGGCTGGGCGAAGAAGAAAAGCGGAGCGAGATACTACTACAAAGACGGCGTAAAGCAGATCGGCTGGCTGATGCTTGACGGAAAGGGCAAATACTACATAGACCCGAAGGATGGTATGCTTACCGGAATGAACACGATAGACGGCGAGCTGTACTATTTCGGGGTAGACGGAAAGTGGGATATGAAGAATTATGATATCGACAGTAAAACGTTTCCAATCGACAGCCTGTTTGATAAGCTTAGCGAAAAGCTTGACAAAAGGTGTTACGGCGGACTTATCTATGAGAACGGAAAATATGTTATACTGTCTGTCGGCGGGAAAGCTGAGGAGCAGGTGAAGGCACTGTTCCCGACCTATAAGAATTTCAACTTCCGCACGGTGAAGTATTCGCTGCACACGCTTGAAAAGGTGCGGACAAAGCTTGAAAAGGCACTTGCCGGAAAGTGGTACGGTAACGGTATCAACGTGGGTGAGAACAAGATAGTATTTGATGTCGATGAAAAGTATCTCGACGAGGTACAGAAGTACATCGCGGATAACGGTTATTCTAAGTATGCGAGAGCCGAAAAGGGCTATCCGATAACACTTTTGTGAAGAGAAAGGAATTATTTTTATGAGAAAGAGTATCAGACTGACAGCAGCCGCGCTCGCGGCAGTTACCGCGCTTTCCTGCGCGTCTGTGACAGCTTTCGCGGACAAGCTCAAAACCGTTGACGGAGTTACATACCGCTATTCCGACAGCGGCGAAAAGATCGGCAAATACACCGGTTGGGCGAAGAACTCAAAAGGCAGGCTGTATTTTAAAAATGGCAGCAAGTTAAAGAACAAGTGGCTGAAAACTACGAGCGGAAAGTATTACTATGCCGGCAAGGACGGATATATGCGCACCGGCTGGGCTATGGTAAGGCGGAACGGGAACGGGCTTTACAGCTATTTCAACGAAAAGGGCGTCTGGGACGGCAAGACCTACTGGCAGGGTTATCGGGTGCGTGATCTTGCGACACTTGCGAAGGATATTGATTTCTTTGCGGGTGATACATTCTATTGGAATCTGAACAATCACGACGAACGCGAAATGCGTGAGTTTGATGATATCTACATTGTGCGTGAGATACTTATGCAGGATTTGAACACTCCGCTGTCATGGGCAGAGTTCAACGATGACGAGATAGATCCTCCCGATGATGTCTGGCGCGACGGTACCTCGATAGTTATTCGCAGCTCGGTGACGAAAAACCTCGACCTTGAGTTTACAAAGGACGACGAAGGACATTCTTACGTATATAACCCGTGGTACGGTTTCGGAATGAGACTTTCGGACGATGACGCGTATGATAAGATCGCGGAGACTGTCGGAGCGGACATAGACGGCGTTTTTGAGGACGATGATGATGCTTTTGATGAGCCGGAGCCGCTGGAGCAGCAGGAGATAAAGACAATGTTCAATGACTTTATAAAGTATAAGTCCGGTAAAGCAGGCTGGAACGGTGTCACCGCTGACGATCTCACGCTGGTAGCTTATTACGGTACATACAAGAATGGGGAAGTAGTTATAATCTACGGCAAAGATCGGGAGTTTACAGACGATTATTGGGAATATGACATAGGCGGCTATACTGTTTCCGTGTCAAGCGGCAGTTTTGAACTTCTGCTGCACAATAATGGTACCTTCATAGATATCCGCGAAGCTTACAAACAGGGACTTCTCACAAGAAGCGATATCGAAATGATCGCTTACTTCAACTCGCACTGACAGGGGGATACAAAATGAAAAGGATCAGGCTTATAGCTGCCGCACTCGCGGCTGTTACCGCGCTTTCCTGCATGGATACTGCTGTATATGCGGAAAAATGGAATATAGAAAATGTAATCTCTGACAATGAGAAAGCCGAATATGAACAGATCTATTCGTCACTGCTGAAAATCACAGCCGGCAAGGGAACAGACGCTGACTGGAACATTATTGTTTCCGACGGAGACACGCCGGTAGGAGTGCTTTCGGATAAAGAGATCGGGCTTCTTAATGACGAAAACTCCGTAGTAAGTTTCAAGACCGATCTTTCACTTCTTAAACCCGATCATCTAAATTCACCCGATTTTCACTTGTACGCTTGTTTTACACTTTATACATCAGCGTATGAGGCGTATTCCTGTAAAATTGAGATCAAAAAAAAGCAGTCGTTGACTGCCGGAGAGCTTTTTGAACAAGCCGGTGTTCCGAGCGGTGAGAAGATCACCGCTGTTATGGTCACGCAGGAAAACTCGCGGGACAAGAAATTCACTAAAGGTCAGCCGCAGGATTATAAAATTATCATCTGGGGTTATGAACCTATCATAACGGGCGTAAGCGTCTCTGCGGCTAAACAGAACGGCTGGTACACCTCAGCCGACGGTTCGCGGTATTACTACAAAAACGGGGTCAAGGTCAGAAACACCTGGATAAAGAACAAGAAAGGCGAGTACCGCTATCTTGGCAGCGACGGGCGCATGGTCACAGGCTGGTACGACGTGAAGCAAGGCAAGGAAGGACGTTTCAGCCGGTTCGACGATAACGGAGTATGGGACGAACAGACCTACTACAGCCGTTACAACGAGAATGAAGGCTTCGGGAATACTGTCACGATCAAGGTGGCGCGAAATGAGATCATCAGCGAATCAATGTCGCGGTATCTCGACAACGGTCTCGGAAGTGAAAAGAAAGCGAGATCGTATGTTCTCGATAATAACGAGTATGAGCTTGAAATTCCGCTGGCAGTCGCCGATCAGCTCACCGTCGGCGACAAGCTTATAGTCTCACCGAATGTCAAGCGCGGCGAAAAGGCTGACGGCGAATATCAGTACAAGCTTTGCATTCCGACGCTCTATTCTCCCAACAAGGGCGACGAAATGTACATATACAACAAGGACAGCGGCACAATTCTCAATAGAGTCACCGAAGCGCGCATGGAGCTGTTCAACAAGCTGCTCGTGCTTAAAAGCGGGAAACTGAAACTCGACATGATGTTTAGTGCTTACGGACTTGACTGGGATTATCTGGAAAGCGAGGACTTCTATAAGGAACCGTACATTTATACACATATTCGCCGGGATAGTGACGGCAACAGGTATGATGAATATACATACGGCTTATTCGGCGGCAGCAATGAATTTAATGAGAAAACCGGAAAATACGCTTTCCGGAACAACATTTCTGAAAAAACGCTGAAAAAGCTGATGAAGAACAAGATCGCCGCGCATAAGGAAGAACTGGAACAGCACAAGAATGATGATGTTGACTGGTCAATGTGGGTAAGCAATATGGAACACCTCTGGCTCGATGTTACCGTCACCGAGATACCGGAGCTTCCCGAACCGTCCGAGCCGGCGGCTCCCGTGGAAGATGTGATAGTTCCCGCTGATGATGAAGTATGGTCAAGTTCGGACTCGATGAAGACTATCCCGGAGCAGTTCACCGATTACATCGTGCTTAGCGGAATGTACTATGTGAACATCGAAAATGAGCCGTCGTGGCAAAACACTAAATTTGAGAAGTCGATCAACTCCCCGGGAAAGATAACCGCAAATACAGACTCCCGCGTTGTATCGGAAATACCGTCGTGGCAGTCCGCGGCGAGCGTACTTCCGGTAGGTACACAGCTTTGGTGGGCAAAGGGCAGGAACGACATTGTACTCGCAGAACTTGATGGTCGGCTGATACCTTATGTTAAAATGGTAGAGGGCTGAAAAGAGGTATTGAAACTGCACAGCAATTGTGATATAATGAAAAAAAGGGGGGCTGAAAATGAAAAACGGCTTTAAGATAGCGGCAGCCGCACTTGCGGCAGTTACCGCAATGTCCTGCACATCGGTCACAGCTTTCGCCGATAAGCTGAAAACCGAGAACGGCATTACATATCGGGTATCGGACGACGGTGCCAAAAAGACGAAATACACCGGCTGGACAACCTCAAAAAACGGAACAAAATACTACTACAGAAACGGCGTAAAGATAAAGAACACTTGGCTGAAAGAGGGCGGAAAGCGCACCTATTACATGGACGAAAAAGGCAGAATGACTGTAGGTGACGCGGAGATCGGCGGAAAGCAGTATTTCTTCGCAAAGAACGGAAAGCTGGTTTACGGCGTTGATGCTTCCGGGAGCAGTATCACCCGCACCGGCATGACGCTCTCGCTGAACGGCGTAGCGCTGGGAAGTGACATTGCGGAAGTGTGGACAGGCGACGATTACTATATCGAATATCTGACATCTGCCGGAGTATGGAAAAAGCAGCCTGTAGTCAGCAACAATGTTCCTTGGAATGACTCCTTGCTGCCGTTCTTCAACGAGGGTCGGCTGGTGGAACGCAGCATAGATATCGACTGGACAGATATCTACGGAGAACTGCCCTCGGGAGATTACCGGCTTTGCAAGCAGTATTCGGTGACTCTGACCCCCGGTTCGCAGCCTGCCGACAAAATGCTGTATGTGCCGTTTACCGTGAAAGTCTATGACGACGCGGAAAGCGCATGGGGTATCACCATGAAAGCGGACAATGTGACTACCGATGATCTGACGCTTACCATAAGCCGCAAATCCGGCGAAAAAGGTACTGTAGATTGCACGAAAAAGTATGTGCTCGAATACTGGGACGGCGGCGGAAACTGGCGGGAGGTCGATAAGACTGCGCGCAATCAGGCAGTTTTCAGCGATCTGTCCGTTATTCTCGGCGGCGGTGACAGTAATACCGAGCAGATCGAGTTCTATACCGGAACACTGGCTCCCGGTCATTACCGGATAAGGCGGCTGTTCAGCGGCAGCGCGAACGGCATATCCGGCTCGCTGTACGCGGCGGCTGAGTTCGATATAAACGACGATACTCCGAACGGCTGGGGACTGAGTATGAGTACCGGCAGCGACAGCAGCGAGAGCGGAGTTACTCTGCGGTACTCGGCGGACAGCGGTAATTCGCGGGAGATCTGGACTACCGCCGCTTATACGGTGGAAAGGTATGAGAACGGCGGCTGGGAAGAGCTTGAACCCGCAGACGACAACTTCGCGTGGCCTGACAAGGCTAAAAACGTTTCCGGTGAAGTAAAGACCGTGCTTGACTGGGAGAAGATCTACGGACTGCTGCCCGAGGGAAGATACCGTATAGCAAAGACGTTTTACTCTACCTCCGGTGCGTCACGGAAAAACGTGTCGAGGACAATGTACGCGGAGTTCACCATAAACAAAAACGGTGTGAATATCGGCAAATACGATATTGCGGTAAGAGTCACCGGCGGCAGCAAAACCTCCCTGCGCCTGAACATGATACGCTCCGGCGAGTACAGGGGAGCATTGTACTGGGACGGAGGCTATGATATCCAGCGTAAGACCTCCGGCGGAAAATGGAGTCTCTACAAGGGGCGCTCCGGCATGGAAAAGGGAGATAACGGATATCAGACTCTTGAAGATTCCATGACGGTAACGCTGAACATCTCGGACGTTTATCCCGAACTGACTTCCGGCAGCTATCGGGTAAAGCTGAATTTCCGGGATCCTTCCGATCACGTCCGCAGCTTCTACGCGGAATTCACGGTTAAATGACAAAAACTCCCTCATGCGAGCGGATCCGTCTGCATGAGGGAGTTTTTTGTGCATTTTTTCCGGAAACCCTTGAAAACCATGTAAAAGTATGTTATAATATTTACAGATGTATAAAGGATGTGATACCATGATAAAAATAAGAGAAGCACAGGTTACCGATCTTGACGATATTCTGCAGCTCTATTCTCTGCTTTACGGAAAGAATGTCCTTCAGAAAGATGCCGATGTGCAGAGAATATGGAACCGTATCATAACCGATCAGTTCTATCATGTGATAGTTGCGGAAGAGGACGGAAAGCTTGTATCCACCTGCGTTTGTGTCATTATACAGAATATACCGTTCGATCACAAACCGTATGCTATCGTTGACAACATAGTGACCCACGGAGAATACCGTGCGCAGGGGCTTGCTACCGCGTGTCTCCAGGAGGCGCAGCGTATAGCTGAAGAAAACGAGTGCTACAAGATAATGCTTACAACGCAGTCAAAGCTGGATTCCACACACCGATTCTACGAAAAACTCGGCTATAGCAAGGAAGATTCGACAGCATTCACAAAATGGCTGTTCTGAGGGATAAACAATGGCTGAAAATCTGAAAACAATATCCGATAACCGGCAGGTGCGGCATGAATACTTCATTCTTGAAAGCATAGAAGCCGGTATCGAGCTTACAGGCACCGAGATAAAGTCCATTAGGCAGGGCGGGGTTAATCTGCGTGATTCATGGATAGAGATATCCGACGGACAGGCATGGGTGAAGCAGATGCACATATCCCCTTACGAAAAGGGCAATATCTTCAACAAAGACCCCCTGCGGGAGCGCAGACTGCTTATGCACAAGCGGGAGATAATGCGGCTTTACGGTCAGGTGAAGCAAGGCGGACTTACGCTTGTTCCCGTGTCGCTGTACTTCAAGGGGAGCCGCGTAAAGGTGCAGGTCGGGCTTTGCAAGGGTAAAAAGCTGTATGACAAGCGCGCGTCAATGGCTGAGCGTGACGCAAAGCGCACCATAGACCGCGCGATAAAGGAGCGCAACAGGTGAAGAGGTTCCTTGCGGTTATCGCCGCAGCCGCGCTTGCGGTGATGTGTCCGGTTTCTGCCGCAGCAGCCGAAAGTTCATATACCCTTACCCCGAATACGATCTCCGAATGGGAGGTTCATTCCGGTACAGGCATAACGTATATGCCTGAGCAGAGGATATACTCTGTTTCAGGAAGTATGGAGCTTGAGATCGAAGTATCCGGCGGAGTATATCTGTACTGCGACATGGGCGGGTTCGGTAATTATGACAACGGCGAGGGAAGCGGTTCAAGCATCGGCTATATCTGTTACAATGAGGCAGGCGCCGTGACCGAACCGTACTGTGTTGTGCAGTCTGTTCCCTCGGACGGGCAGTTTCACCGTACGCAGATCGGAACAGCCGAAATGCTTGCGGGCATACCG
The DNA here is from genome assembly GCA_017941355.1 of Ruminiclostridium sp. Classification (GTDB taxonomy): domain Bacteria; phylum Bacillota; class Clostridia; order Oscillospirales; family Ruminococcaceae; genus Ruminiclostridium_E. The sequence continues at coordinate 11,095 of JAGAWN010000157.1, forward strand.
GACGATGTTTACTCCATAAGGCTTTCGATAACGGCTGACCAAAACCATTATATCAAGGCTTTATATATCTATTCAAGTGATACGGCAGCGAGGGATATGTCCGCGTTCGTCTGGAATGACGCGGGCAGCGGCGGAAACATCGAACCGAATGCAAGCCGGACTACATACCTGATAATGGCGGGCGGGGTGCTTGCCGCAGCGCTCATCATGTTTGGCATAAGAAAATGGAAAGAACGAATAAGGAAAGGAAAATGAATATGGAACTCACAATGAAGATCGAGGGAATGATGTGTCCGCACTGCGAGGCAGCGGTAAAGAAAGCGCTTGAAGCGATACCGACTGTTGAGTCGGCGGCTGCAAGTCACGAGAAAGGCGAAGCAGTGGTGAAGCTGTCAGCCGAAACACCGTTCGATACTCTGAAAAAGGCAGTCGAAGAACTGGACTATAAGGTTATCGGCTGATACGGACATAAATCGCCCCTCCCTTGTGAAACTAAAGGACGTGGTAAAGATGGGAGGGGGTATGTTCGTCAATAAAGGGTCTATTTATTTTTCACAGATGTTCAAATCTCCGTGTTACGGTATGGGTCCAGCGTCACGCTGGCGCTGTCCGCGTAGGACATAGACAGAATGCCCCTCCCTTGCGAAACTACAGGACGTAGTAAAAAAAGGGAGGGGTATTTTTTGTCGTTATTGTATCTCGATCCCGCCTTGCTGTAAAAGAGCGAAAGCTCCGTCCAGTTTTTCTTTTGCGTCATCGGAAAGTCTGCATTTTTCCGGAGCGCTTATATAGGCAGTTGAACCGGAATCCGCACCCAGCAGATAATTCCCGCCTTTGAAAGTTCCGGCGGCGATATCTTCAAGTATCTTACGGTCATTCATGCCCATATTCTTTATTACCGAAGTCAGCACAACGTTCTTGCTTCCGGCGACACCGTCACGGCTCCTGTCGGTATCGGAACCTATGAGCCAGTCGTCCTGCTTGCTTTCTTTAACCGCGTCCAGAACGCCCTTGCCCGAGGCTCCGGCTGCGGCAAACAGTACGTCGCAGTCCTGAGCTATAAGAGTTTCCGCGATCTTCTTTGCGGTGTCCATATCGCTGAACGAGCCGACATAGTTTCCGCCGATATCTGCGCCGTTTGCGTCCGTGCCGCCGAACGTTTCAAGTTCGGCAGTCTCTGCGTCGGTTCCGTATGTTTTGTTGGAGTATTCAACGCCGTACTCAAATCCGCGCTGATAGTTTATGTTTGAGGGCAGAGGCATTCCGCATATCACGGCTACCTTTCCCGTTTTTGTGGTGAGTGCAGCGGCAATGCCCGCAAGAAATCCGCTTTCCTGCTCTTTGAAAACCATTGCATAAATATTATCGGCAGATGTCTCGTTTCCGTTTTCGTCAGTCGGGAAAGAATCAACAAGTATGAACTTCTTGTCCGGGTATTCCGCAGCAGTTTTCGTTATGCCGGAAAACTGATATCCCGCGCATATTATAACATCGTAGTCCGCGGCGACCCTGTCCGCTTCTTCCAGTGCATACCGGGGTTCTCCGGTCTCCTCGGTTATCATCTCTACCGATGACTGCTTGTGATCGGAGATAAAATCGGAAATACCGTTGTAATTGTCAAGCACGAACGAGCCGTCATCTATACCCGTTACCGAGCTTAAAAGCGCTATTTTCAGTCCGGGTTCTGCCGGTTCCTGTGCGGCAGTCTGCTGTGAAGCAGCGTGCGCGGGATTCTCGCCGCAGCCGGACAGCATACCAGCGGTCAGGATTGCCGCAGCGGCGGTAATAGCGATTTTTTCTTTTATACGCATTTGTTTAAAGCCTTTCGGTGAATTGTCGTTTATTGTGTCAGTATCATTCCGGAGTGTCGGAATAATACAGGCATATAATGTATTATATCATTAATGCGTAAAAAAGTAAAGAGTTTTAATGAAAAATACTTCGCAAAAGATATGCTGCTTCCTTTCCGTTTCGGGTGCTGCATCAATACCGTGTTTCTTTGCAAATCCGACTGCCTTACCGTCTCCGGCGGATTTCACACAGACAATTAGATCGGTATTTCCATAAAAATGTCCGGAAGCGCTGTTCATCTGCACTTCCGGACTTGCGTCACTGTATGCTTTCAAGATGTTCGGCAAACTGGCTGCGTATATCGTCCAGCAGTTCGTTCAGTCCGGCGGACTCAAGTTCGGCTTTCATTTTAGGCATTATCAAATCCGGATCGGAAGTCCCGGTGCGCAGGTCGGTGGAATAGTTTGACCATATTGCAGTCACAGTGGTCACTATATCCTCTTTTCGCGTGCGGTCATAAACGAACCCTCCCGATTTGCTGTATATTCCGTATTGCTCGTAACCTTCAAATACTTTCTCCCACTGATCCGGGTCGGACAGGAAATTTTCGCTTACCGACTCTACAGACGCGTTTATTACAGAGCCGAAAGGGTAAAGCCTGACGTTGTACCTTTCGATACCGTCCTGTGTTCGCAGAACCGTTCCGTTTTCCAGATATCTGTAGTGTTCGCCCTCAATGCCGTATGCAAATATATCGCGGAATTTCCGGTCTGTGTTGAGCAGCTCGATGTAGCGCAGAGCCGCTTTTGCGTGCTTCTCGTCACACCCCGCGCATATCGCCGTCATTGCGCCCTGTTCTGTATTCTTGGAAATATAGGGACCGTCATATATCGAAGTCTTTACGTTGAATCCCCAATCGGCAGGGTTTGAATAACCGCTGTAACCTCTCCATGCGACTCCGGATCGAATCGGTGTGTCGTTCGGCACAGCGGACAGTTCCATTGCGGAGGCGTCGGGATTGATATAGCCGAGGGAATACCACTTATGCAGCAGTCTCAGCCGATCCATTATCTCCTCGTTTTCCCATATCGGTATTATCTCCGGCGATTCGCGGTTGTACGGTATCACTATCAGCGAACCTACCACGCTCTCAAGAGAATTGAAAAATCCTGCTATACCGGATTTTGACATTTCTAAGGGATATTTCGCGGGGAAGTCTTTCTTATATACTTCAAGATAAGGTTCCAAATCCTCGAATTCCATGAATTCCGGTATGGTCATTCCTTTCTCGCCCTCGTAATAGTCGGCGTTGAAACGGAACATCATCTCCGAGCCCATGTCTTTCAGCGTCGGAACAGCGTATATCCGTCCGTTCAGCTCCGCCGCGTCCCAGTAATCTCCGACAATGCGGTAAAGATCGGGCGTTTCTGTTTCAATAATATCCGTTATATCGTAGTACAGCCCTTTCGCGGCATTGACGGCATGAACTTTAAGAAATTGCTGAAAAGCGTCATAAAGCGGTATCTGCTATTTGTCCGGAACGAGAAGGACGCCTATACTTTTTCAAGCACAAGGTCAGTAACAGCCTTTTGGATTGTCTTTTCCGGATCGCCGTCCAGTGCTGTCCATTCATCGACAGCCGACTGCGGCAGTATCACGGGCATACGGTCATGTATGCCGCTTACAGCTTCGCCCGGCGGCCTTGTAAGCACGACGAACACGGGGTATCTGAACCCGTTCATTTCCTCGAACCGGTACAGTCCGGCGAGCCATGTGATCCCGGAGCCTTTCGGCTGTATCGCGTACTTTTCGCCTGTTCTTGTCCTGCCGTCCGGAGTCTTGTAATGCTGCCACTCGTAGTACCATGAAGCGGGAATGACACATCTGCGCCGATACCATGAATCCCGGAATGTCGGCTTCTCGGCGGCAGATTCGATACGCGCGTTTACTATCGGAGTTTTCAGTCCGCTGACCGAAAATCCCCATTGCATAGGAAACACCGCCCGCCGTCCGTTTCGTGCGGGAGCAACGACTGCCGCGATATCGGTAGGGCGTATCTCGCCGGACATAGTAAGCGGGCGCGACAGGCTTATCATCATCTGCTGTGCGAATGACGCCTGCTGCGCTTCATCAATGTATGGTTTAAGTTCTTTGTCTATATCTGCATAGAATCTGGTACACATTTTCCTGATAAGCTCCTTTGCTTTATGAGAGATTTTGTTCCTGTAAATAGGCACAGCACCGGGATACTTATACATATCCCGCAAAATGATAATGCCGTATTTTATGTCAGCCTTAAATTAGTATTTTCTGAAAGTGGATCGTATATCCATTATATCTCATTGAGAGCAAAATGTCAATAGTAAATATCCGGAACGGAATATTTTGTTCACCGCCGCTGCAGATCAGGGGCGATTTGTGAATTATTCCGAGATTGCATTTAGGACGGGATCGTGGTATAATAACATTGGTCTATTATATAAAGGGAACCTCTAAAAAACCGTTTGATATAAAAAGCGGTTTTTAGATGTACTCTGAAGAGAGGGTATCTGTTATGAGTAAATCGGTCTATAAGGACTTGGACAAGCTGCCGTCCGGCAGGGCGGGAGATAAAACATCGGAGGGCTGTCTTGTGCTTGAGGGCGGCGGGTGGAAAGGATTGTACACAGTCGGTGTTCTCGACTGCATGATGCTGAACGACATAAATATATCGTCGGTAGTCGGAGTTTCCGCCGGAGCGCTCTCCGCGATAGGGTATGTATCCGGTCAGATAGGCTGGGCGGCGCGGATAGATCTCACTTACAGGCACGACAGCAATTACTGCGGTCTCGGCGCAATGCGGCGTGACGGCGGCATTACCGGATTTACATATCTGTTCAATGATATTCTGGAAGCACTCCCGCTTGACAGGCAGCGCCTTATGGATCCCGCGCGGAAAATGACTGTAACAGCTACAGATATGACTACCGGGCAGATAACATATTTTGAAAAGGGAAAGTGCGATCTGTTCCGTGCAATACAAGCCTCCGCGACAGTACCTTATGTATCGCGCCCGGTGATGATAGACGGCGTACCGTATCTTGACGGGGGCTGCGCGGAAAAGATACCGTATTCGTGGGCGGAGATCTCGGGTGAGAAGAAAGTAGCAGTCGTGAGGACGCGCGAACTGAGTTACCGCAGGAAACCGGGCGCTCCGAAGCTTGCGAAGCTGTGGTACGGCAAATATCCCAGGTTTATGGAAAGCCTTGAGACTGCAAACGAAAAGTTCAACAAGACTGCGGATATGCTCGAACAAAAGGCGCGGGAGGGTTCGATATTCCTGATAGCGCCGTCCGAACCCGTTGTTGTGACGAGGTTTGACGGAAATATGGACAGGCTCGGAGATCTTTATTGGCTCGGATACCATGATATGGAGAAAAAAGTCAACGATCTTAAAAGATATCTGAATTTGACAGCTTAACTCCCAAACTGTATGAAGTAAGGAAAAAAGCCCGCTTACACAGCTTAATGCTGTATAAACGGGCTTTCGTTTTTCAATTTTACCATACTGCCTCAGTTTAAAACAGCGAGCATATCCACGCCGCAAGTGCGGAAGCCGCCGGGAAAATGACCAGCAGTTTCAGAAGCTGGCTTTTTATGTTGTATCCGTACTTCCGGTTCTCATATACCGGCGTGACCTCCGGGGTAAAATACTGGAAGAAACGAAATCTGCACAGCAGAAAATAATCGAAGAATGTCATATCATAGATCTTGTATATCGTAAATATCAGGACGAATCTCAGGAAAAACTGCAGGAAGCCGAATCCGCTCCTGAACCCGTCCCAGATCGAGACAACACCGACTCCGATTATCATCAGAATACTCATGATCATCAGAGTCCAGCCGATCTTCCGCGCTCCGAAGAATTCTTCCTGCTCTCTTTCTTTCACAAGCTCGAATGCCTCCTTGGGAGCGGAAGAAAACAGCTTCTTCTCCTTGATGAACACCACCGCCGCCAGCAGCATAAGAGTAATCGCGACGCAAAAAACGATCGCCAAAAAAACAGTCAGAAGCATATTGTTTCACCTCTCCTACTTCTTTGCCAGAACTGTTATCCACGGCTTTCCCGTGTGATGATCTGTCTTTATGCTGCTGAATCCCGCAGCTTTCAGAGCGTCCGATATCTGTTCGGCTGTATAGCACTTCATTGTATGTTCTTGTTTTCAAACACATCATCCCTTAGCAATTAGCATATACTAACCTGCGCTTGCACCGGTGCCGGATATCATATTTCCGGTACACTGTGTTAGCCTACACTAACAATAATACCACAAATTAAGCCTGTTGTCAATGTTTTACCGCAATTTTCAGTCGGTAACAGTCCGCGGTTTACCCACAGTGCCGTGAGAGCGGACTTATCATATCACCGGACGGTCATGTAAGACCGGCGTGCGTAATAACGAGTATAACAGCCAAAAAAGAACCCGCAGCATTCCGGGAATGCTGCGGTGTTATATTCACAGAGACTGACCGGATCTACGGATTCCGTATCTTCCGGATATGATCCGCGAGTTCCTGCGCCATTTCCTCCTGTTCGGTGATACGCGGGTGACCGTCGGTAGCGAGCCCGGCGCGTCTGAAATGCAGGCGGGTAACGTCCGGATCCGCGAGTTCCGCGCAGACCTCGTCGAGTATGTATTCCCACTTGCGCTCGTGTTTCAGAACGGTGGTGATTATGATGAATTTCGCGGTCTTGTAGCGCGATTTCAGGTCAAGCAGGATCTCCTTGTACTTCGCTTTCCACTTTTCGGTGTAAGCCTTGTCGAAAACCGCTTCCGGGTTCGGATTAGCGTCATTCTGACCGATCGCGAAGATAACGAAATCCGGGGTATAGCGGGAAAAATCCCACTGCGAAGTACCGCCCGGCGCGTAGGGAACATAGCGCAGCTTGTCGTAAGTGCTTTCAAGCCCGGTCAGAGTCTCGACAGCGGGGCCGTAGAAATACCCTGTGTGATCGAGTAGCGCAAGTCCGCCCTGTGAGTTGTTGCAGAACTCCGCGTTCAGCTTCCTTGCGGCGGAGAAGGTGTAGGCGAAGTAGCTGTTGTCATACTGCCCGCCGTGACCCTCCGGGTCAGCCATACCCTCGTAATAGACCGCCTCAGTGACTTCACCCGCCGAAACGCTGTCACCGAAGAATTCGAGCTTCATGTCGTAGTGCAGGTCAAGAGGGAAGATATCCTCCGCCTCTGCCGAAACGAGGGTGAAGTAGTGCGCAGCCGCCTGTCTCTTGAAGATCATGCAGTTATGCTTACCCTCCGCAAGCCCTTCCGCGAGGGTGACGGTCTGTACGCCGGTGTCATGTGACAGCTCGTATTTGTGCTGCACCCCGTCGATGACTGCGCCTATCCATATACCGTCCGATGTCATGGGAATGTTTTCAAGGGTGATCTTCAGCGAAGTCCCGGCGAATCCGAATTTTACGTTGCTGCCCGCGTAGATGAGCGTGCAGCCGTCGGTGCGTCCCATGTACGCGAATGCTTTGTTGTCTGCTTTAAATACTGCCATAGTGACTGCCTTTCGGTTTATTTTTATTCATTGTATCATATTTTTATTGTTTTTTCAATACGCTGTATTGATTTTTTTGCACAGAAATGATATACTTGTATTGATTATTGTATTCCTGAAAGGACATTTGCGATGAACAATGATCTTAAAATAACCGCGCAGGCTGCGGGCGTTTTCAGTTTTGCCATGCAGCAGAACTATATCCCGCTGATACGCGGTATCCGGCTTGTGAACGAGGGGGAGTCGTCGCTTGAGGGTGTGACCGTCCGCGCGGCGGCAGACCCGGAGTTTATGAAGCCTTTTGAGCAGACAGTACCTCTTGCCGAGGGTATGCGCACTACCGAGATATCACCGGTGAAGCTCACGCTGTCGCCGGAATACCTGTTCTCGCTCACCGAAAAGGTGAACGGGAATATCCGCATCACTGCAGCAAAGGACGGCGAAACGCTTGCGGAAGCGGACATACCCGTTGAGATCCTTGCGTATGACCAGTGGAGCGGGTACGGTATTATGCCGGAGCTTGTCTCCGCGTTCTGCGCACCGAATCACCCGCTGGTGAACGAGGTGGTCTCCGAAGCCGCGCTGAAAATGCAGGAATGGACGGGTTCCCCCGCGTTTACGGGCTATCAGTCCGAGGATCCGAACGTTGTGAAGCAGCAGGCGGCAGCGATATATGCGGCATTGCAGGCACGCGGGATAGCATATACCGTTCCCCCGGCAAGCTTTGAAAAGAGCGGACAGCGTGTGCGGCTGCCATATACGGTGCTGACCGAAAAGCACGGCACCTGTCTCGATCTCGCGCTGCTGTACGCCTCCTGCCTTGAGCAGATAGGACTTAATCCGCTGATAATAATTGTGAAAGGTCACGCGTTCGCGGGATTCTGGCTGGAGGACGAGACTTTTGCCGACTGCGCGGAGGACGACTGCTCTGCGCTGAAAAAGCGTGCGGCTGAGGGGATAGACAAGATCTGCGCCGTGGAGTGTACCGACTTCGCTGCAGGGGAAAGCACGGATTTCGGCAGAGCCGAGAGCCACGCCCTTTCCCGTCTTGACGAACAGGATAAGTTTATATGCGCCGTCGATGTGCGCAGGTGCCGGGGAAGCGGGATCCGCCCCATTCCCGCCCGTGTGGCAGAGAACGGCGAGTACAGGGCTGTGGATTACGGAAAACAGGAGATAACCGACGCTCCCCGTGTTATAGACACCTCCCGCCGCGGCGGATTCGCGGAGGGCAGGGAGCTTACAAAGCAGATGATATGGGAGCGAAAGCTGCTTGATCTCAGCCTGCGCAACAGTCTCCTGAACTTCCGTCCCTCCGCGTCGAACGTGCAGTTCATGACCGCGGATATCGCAAAGCTTGAAGATGTCATGTCCGGCGGCGAAAGCTTCCGTATCATGCCCGCGCCGTCGGAGAAGTCGTTTACCATGTCCGACAGCAGGATATACGAGATCGAGAACGAAAAAGACCTTATTACTTCCATTGCCGAGTCTGAGTTCAGAAACCGCCGTCTGCGCACATTCGTAAGTGAGGCTGAGCTTGAAAAAACGCTGAAAAAGCTGCACCGCGACGCAAAGGTGAGCCTTGAGGAAAACGGCGCGAACACGCTGTATTTAGCCCTCGGCTTCCTGCGGTGGTATGAAACGGACAAGAGCGCGAAGCCGAAGTACGCGCCGCTTATCCTCGTTCCCGTTGACATCGTGAAGAAGATACAGGATAAGTCATACTCCCTGCGCATACGCGGCGAGGACACGCAGATGAACATAACGCTGCTGGAGCTTCTGCGGCAGGATCACGGGCTTAACGTAAACGGGCTTGATCCGCTGCCCACGGACGAGAACGGCGTGGATATCCCGCTGGTGCTGAGTACCATGCGGCAGGCGGTGATGTCGAAGAAGCGCTGGGACGTGGAAGAGATCGCGTTCCTCGGGCAGTTCTCGTTCAGCCGCTTCATCATGTGGAATGATATCCGCAACCGCTCAGATGAGCTTGCGAAGAACAAAGTCGTTGCAAGCTTAATGTCCGGCAAGACCGAGTGGGAAACTGAAGAACTCGATCTGTCGCCCCATGCGCTTGACGAGCGTGTACTGCCCGCGGATATGGCAGTACCGTTGAGCGCGGATTCCTCCCAGCTTGCGGCGGTGTATGAAGCCTCACTGGGACGCAGTTTCGTGCTGCACGGTCCTCCCGGAACGGGAAAATCACAGACTATCACAAACATGATCGCAAACGCGCTGTTTCACGGGAAATCGGTGCTGTTCGTAGCGGAAAAAATGGCAGCGCTTTCGGTGGTGCAGAAGCGCCTTGCAAAAATAGGACTTGACCCGTTCTGCTTAGAGCTGCACTCAAACAAGGCAACCAAGCGCTCGGTGCTGACGCAGCTTGAAAGCGCGCTTTCCATGAGCCGCATAAAGTCCCCCGCCGAATATTCACAGACCGCGGAAAAGCTGCACTCACTGCGCAAAGAACTGAACGACACAATGTCGGCTCTTTACAAGGAGCGTGCGGCGGGAATGTCGGTGAGCGATGCGATAGCGAATTTCGAGGCTGCACGGGCGTTCGACGGCAGGATAAGCATAGACCCTGAACTTATCGGAAAGACCGATTCTTTCGGTTACTCTACATGGCTCGAAGCCGCGTCTGATGCGGAAGCCGCGGGAAGGGAACTGGGCGGTCTGCAAAATTCCCCGCTGAAAAACGTATGCCTGTCGGAATACACTATCGAACTGCGCAGCGCGTTTGCGGAGCTGTCTGAACTTCTGGTGAACAAGGCGAATGACGCGGCTCAGGCTTATACCGCTCTGTCGGCAGTCCTCGGTGCTGCCCTGCCTTCGGACAAGACCGGCATAGACGGACTTTTCAGACTTCTGAAAGAGGTCATAGCCCCGGAAATGCTGATAGAACCGATAATCAACGGCGAGAACCCGCAGCTTGTGCGCAGTGAAATGGATAAGCTGACAGACGTGGGAATGAGATGCGCTTCGATACGCGCTGATATCGGGGAGCGCTTCGAGCAGAGCGTGTGGAGCTATGACCCGGACGCGGCGCTGTTGCAGCTCAAAAAAGCGCAGCAGAGCAACTTCATCAGCAAGACGTTCGGCGTGAACAAGCAGGTGAAGGAGTTTGCGCTTTACGCGAAATCACCGGACACGGTGAACAAGGAAAACATCACCGCCTACCTCGGAACCCTTTCCGAGTACAGGCAGCTTTCCGCGATGATAAACGCGGCAGACCCTATGGTGACAAGGTATTTCGGGGAGCACTGGCGCGGTGAGAACACCGCCTTTGCTCGGCTGAAATCGGCAATTCCCGCATCGTTTGAACTGCGCACGCTCCTCGGAAGCGTTTCCCCGGAACTGAAAGCCGCGGTGATAGCGAAGAAGTCTGAACCCTCTCTGCAAACGGCGCTGTCGGAAGCGGAACTCAGATACTTCGACCTGCTGGGAGTTTGCGACCGCATGAAGAGCGAGTTCGCTGCGGACATCGTTTCCGTCTGCGGCGGCGCGGATTTCTTCGGTGAGACCGCGCGTGAAGCGCAGGGCTACTGCGGCAGCGCGGAGATACTGCGCGACCGCGTTGTGCTGGAAAACAGCATACGCAGGCTGAACGGGCTGGGGCTTAAACCGGCTGCCGATGCGTACCGTGACGGGACACTTGACGAGAGCAGCATCAAAGGCGCGGTATCAGCCGCCGTCTGCAAGAGTGTCATATCCCGCGCGGTGCAGTCGGAATCTCTGCTGAAAGCGTTCCAGGGCGCTGAGTACGAACGTACCGTAGAGAAGTACCGCAATTTCACCGCCCGTTTCGAGGAACTGACAATTGAGGAACTCGTTTCCCGCCTGTCCGCCCGCGTGCCTGACACTTCCACGGGAAAGACCGGGGCTTCTTCGGAACTTGCGATACTGCAAAAGGCGATAAAGAGCGGAGGCAGGGGACTGTCGATACGCAAGCTGTTCGACAGCATACCCAATCTTCTCGGACGGCTGTGTCCGTGTATGCTGATGTCGCCTATCTCGGCTGCGCAGTACATAGACCCCTCTTTCGGAAAGTTCGATCTCGTGATCTTTGACGAGGCTTCACAGCTTCCCACAAGCGAAGCCGTTGGAGCGATAGCGCGCGGCGAGAACGTTGTCGTCGTGGGTGACCCGAAACAGCTTCCCCCGACATCGTTCTTCACCGCGAATCAGACCGACGAAGAGAACATCGAAAAGGAAGACCTCGAAAGCGTGCTTGATGACTGCCTAGCTCTGGCAATGCCGCAGAAACACCTGCTCTGGCACTACCGCTCCCGCCATGAGAGCCTTATCGCCTACAGCAACAGCCGCTTCTACGACAACAGCCTTCGCACGTTCCCGTCACCGGACGATCTTGTTTCAAAGGTGAACTGGGTACACGTTGACGGCTACTACGACAAGGGCGGCAGCAAGCAGAACCGCGCGGAAGCGGAAGCCGTGACCGCGGAGATAGTGCGCCGCCTGTCAGACCCGGAACTGCGCAAGGACAGCATAGGTGTCGTCACATTCAACATCATTCAGCAGATACTCATTGACGATATGCTTTCCGAGGAACTCCGCAGGAACCCGGAGCTTGAGCAATACGCAAACGAGATGTACGAGCCGATACTTGTGAAGAACTTGGAGAACGTGCAGGGCGATGAGCGCGACGTGATACTGTTCTCTATCGGCTACGCGCCGGATAAGAACGGCGAACTCTCCATGAACTTCGGACCCGTGAACCAGGACGGCGGCTGGCGCAGACTGAATGTTGCGATCTCCCGCGCACGCAAGGAAATGACGGTGTTCTCGGTCATACGTCCGGAGCAGATAGACCTCGGCAGGACGCGTTCCGAGGGCGTTGCGGGGCTGAAAGGCTTCCTCGATTTCGCCGCAAAGGGCAGTTCCGCTCTGCCGGTGAGAAAACTTGTCTCAGCGGAAAAGCGGGGTTCAGCCTTTGCCGACCGTGTTGCCCATGAGATAGAAACTCTCGGCTACAGCGTGCGCCGCGATATCGGAAGCTCCGACTACAAGATCGACATAGGCGTTATTGACCCCGACGAGACGGGTACATATCTGCTCGGCATCATGTGCGAGAGCCGCAGCGGCTACGAACTTACCAACGCCCGCGACCGCAACATCGTACAGCCCTCGGTGCTGCGGGGACTTGGCTGGCGCATTGTGAATGTCCACGCTCTCGACTGGCTGGACAATGACCGCAAGGTGCTGGAATATCTGCGCGGCGAGATCGAAGCGACGCTTGCCGCAAAGCGTTCCGGAGAACCCGCTCCGGCACCCGCCGAACCGCAGAAGCGGGAAGTCACCTTTGAAAAAGAGGAGCCTGCCGAAAGCGAAAGCTCTCACATCTACGTCCCGTTCGTGCCGGAGGTGATCGGAGATCGTGAGTATTTTTTAGATAATAGTTCGACTTCGCAGATAAAGCGTATCATCGAGGCAGCCGTACAATGGGAGGCTCCAATAAGCAGGGATGTACTGTATCACTATGTTCTCGCAGCGTTTGGAATGAAGAGCTTTGCAAAGGCAGAAACGAGATTTGATAAGATTTTGAGTGAGTTTGACTATAAAAAGACCATTCGTGATAATACTGTATTCCTTTGGAATAAAGATATTGACCCTGCAAATTATAATGACTTCCGCGGTACATCAGAAAATGGAATAAGGAGAAAGTTTGATGATATTGCTACAGAGGAAATAAGTGCAGCGGTAAGATATATATTGGCTGCTTCTGTTAGTCTTACTCGAACAGATCTTATGAAAGAGACTGCAAAACTGTTTGGATTTGCAAAATATACAGAGAATGCCTCGGGGGCAATCTCGCAGGGCATAGCGAACGCGGTTCGCAATGGCTATGCTAAGGTAGATCAGGAAACAGGACGCATAATGTATGCGGGCTGAAAGGAGATAAAACAATGAAAGCAATGAAGATATTCTATGACCTCAACGGGTCACTGTATGCGAACATCACCAACAAATGCCCCTGCAACTGCACATTCTGCATACGTCACAACGACGAGACTGTAGGGGAGAACGACAGCCTGTGGCTCGAACATGAACCGACAATGGACGAGATAAAAGCCGCGTTCGATGAAGTTGATACTTCCAAGTACGGCGAAGTCGTGTTCTGCGGCTACGGCGAGCCTATGGAGCGCCCGGAGGAGGTAGTTGAGACTGCACGGTACATCAAGGAAAAGACCGGTATGCGTGTGCGAATCAACACGAACGGGCTGGTATCGCTTATGCACCCGACGTTTGACCTTTACACCATGCGCGGAGCTATCGACAGCATTTCCATAAGCCTGAACGCCTCCGACCCGCAGAAGTACCTTGACATCACGAAGTCCCGTTTCGGGCTTGCGTCCTACAATTCCATGCTGAACTTTGCCATACTCGCCCATTCGTTCATACCGGACGTGAAGTTCACAGTGGTTGATGTTATCGGAAAGGACGAGGTGGAGAAGTGCCGGGAACGCGCCGCAGATGTGGGAGTACCGCTGCGGGTGCGGGAATATATCTCGAACAACAGGGAGTATGACTGATGCACATAAGGCTTGCGGGGATAGTCCCCGAATCGTATGTTGACGGCCCCGGGATACGTTTCACGATCTTCGTGCAGGGCTGTCCCCACCACTGCGAGGGCTGTCACAACCCGGAGACTCACGATTTTGCGGCAGGGCGGCTTGCCGACACGGACAGGATATACAACAAGGTGAAGCAGTTCCCGCTGGTGAAAGGCGTGACATTCTCCGGCGGCGAGCCGTTCTGTCAGCCTGAGCCGCTGGCTGAGCTTGCGGAGAAGCTGCGTGCCGACGGCTATCACATCATGTCCTACTCCGGCTGGACATTTGAACAGCTTATGAAAAAGGCTGAGAGTGAACCGCAGGTGAAGCGGCTGCTGAACTCGCTGGACGTGCTGGTTGACGGGCGTTTCGTGCTTGCGGAGCGTACTCTGGAACTCAACTTCCGCGGCAGCCGCAATCAGCGCCTTATCGACGTTCCGGCAAGTCTGAAAGCGGGAAAGGCGGTCACGGTTGAACTGTAGGTTTTTACGGGCAGCGGCAGCTTTTCTTCTTGCGGGAGCGATGCTGTTCACCCTTGCCGGCTGCCGTGAAAGCGAAAGCGGCAATGATCCGAAGAAAGGCTTCAACGGCTACTTCACCTCGGTGATCTCCGGCAGTCCTGGAACTCTCGACCCGCAGACCTGCACCGGCGACGCGGCATCGCAGGTGATCGCAAACGTGTTCCGCGGTCTGTACCGGACTGCGGACGGGGGAAAAGCCGTCCCCGCTATGGCGCAGTCGGTGAGCGTCAGCGAAAACGGACTTGTCTGGAACTTCACTCTCACTCCGGGAGTTATGTGGTACGGCAGTGACTTCTCCGCCGAATGTACCGCCGATGATTTCGTGTTCGGATTTCAGCGGCTGATGAATCCGGCACTGCGCTCCGAACGGGCAAAAGAGTATTACTGCATAAAGAACGCGGAGCAGATAAACACGGGACTTATCAAAGATCTCACCGCTCTCGGAGTCGAGGCGGTTTCGGATTACGAACTGAGGATAACGCTGAACGAGCCGCGAACCGACTTTGAGCAGCTTCTCGCCGCACCGCCCGCAATGCCCTGCAACCGGGATTTCTGCGAGCATACCGAGGGGCAGTACGGACTTGTGGAGGAGTGTGTAGGCTCCAACGGCGCGTTCTACATAAGCAAGTGGCATTACGACAAGTGGGTGAAGGACGGCAACTTCATCGAGATGCGCAGGAACGAACTCAACGCGGAGATGCTGAATACCGCGCCGCGGGCAGTGAAGTTGCTGATAAACGCGGACGGTTACGAAAGCTTCCTCAACGGCGTGACGGACGTTTACCGCACCTCCGTTCCGGACGAGATCTTCCGGCTTTCCGGCAAATACGGCAGCAACGCCTATTCCGACGGGGTGTGGGGAGTGCTGTTCAACTGCGGGGGAGTGTTTGCGAGCGCCGATCTGCGGATAGCCCTCGGCGGCTTTGTCGGCGCGGATACGGACGGCGGTATCTACAGTCCCGCGGACTGCATAATCCCTGACACTGCGCTTATCGGGGAGTTGAACTACCGCGCTGCGGCGGGAATGCCGACGAGGGTGTCGTACAGCGAAGATGAGCTGCCGGAGCGGGGACTTCGCGCAATGCGCACGCTTGAGGACGGGGCGCTGTCGGGAATGAGACTGATAGTTCCCGAGGGGACGGCGCTGAAACAGAGCATGGGAAACGTCATTCAGCAGTGGCAGAAGAATTTCGGAGTATATTGCATGATGACGGAGCTGTCGGCGGGGGATTACGTTTCCGCGCTGCAAAACGGCAGCTTTGAAGCCGCGCTGGTGCGGCTGGGCGGGAACGGCAGCGCCGTGTCCTACCTCACCTGCTTTGCGTCCTCCTCGTCCCGGAATTACGGCAGGTCGGAAAGCGCTAAGCTGGACGACATACTGAACGGCGCGCTGACTGCGCAGACCGATACTTCCGCGGCAGGCTCCTGCCTTGAAGCGGAGCAGTTCGTGCTTGACAGCAGCCTGTTTGCGCCGCTGTGCTTTGAGAAAGAGTATGTGTTCACCGGGGCAGGCATATCGGGCATAGAGTATGACCCGTCCTGCGGGGGATTTATATTCGCGGGTGCCACGGAATGACATAGGGAAACCTCTAAAAGCTCACACATTATCAGAGGAAAATAAATAATGGCAAAGAATTACGAAGTTGAAAATTACTATTTTGTTGATTACGAAAATGTTGCATCAGGCGGTCTTGCCGGGGTCGAGTGTCTCGGAAAGAGCGATCGGGTGCGCATTTTCTACGGCAGTACAGCGGGTCATGTTGCGTTTGAACTGCTGGTGAAGATCGCGGGAAGCGATGCGGAGTTCGAGTTCTGCAAGGTCGAGTTCACGCTGAAAAACGCGCTGGATTTCAGGCTGCTCTTCGATATTGACGATATTTCCCGCAGTCTGAGCGTAAAAAACTACTACATCGTGTCCAACGACACCGACTATGACGAGCAGATGAAGCTGCTGCGCACGCGCGGTATCAACATCAGCAAGGTTTCCGACATAGCGGAGAGCCGTTCGGGGAAGAAATCCGGAAAGGCTGCAAAAAACGGCGGTAAAACGGCGGAAAAAGCTGCTGCAGTACCTGAGGAAAAGACTGAAGGAAAAAACGCGGGAAAAACCGCGCCGAAGAAACAGTCAAAACAGAAGCAGCGTGAAGCGGAGATCCGGGCGCTGGTGAACGGGCAGTTCGGGGACAAGGATTTCCGCGGCAGAAAAGACGATATAGCTGAGGAACTTATCGCGGTGAAAACGAAAGCCGAACTGAACAACCGGCTGCAAAAGAAGTTTGGGAACGCGGAAGTGAAAGAGATACTGAGCCGGCTGAAGCCCTACATCAGCGGGAATCTGAAAAAGAGTTGAGTGAGCATTTCGCGGCACTTTTACCGCATTTCGCGTAGATACTTCCAAAAAAACGTTAAAACAGCTAAAGTTTTCAAGCTGTCTGCCGATATAATAAATGAGGTGTAAGGGAATTATGCCTTGATGTGCGTGCTGCGTGGGCGGAAATGCGGCTGCACATCACCAAATTCAAGGAGGAATCGGCATGAGAATGACATTTTCACGCCGCGCCTCGGAAAGAAAGGACGGGTAACACACTATGAGCGGAATAAATCCATTATATGACAGTTACAGCAACGCTCCCGTAAATTCCAAGTACAGCAGCAGCAAGGTCAAGGACGCGAAAAACGACAAGTCTGCGGAAACAGCCGACAAGAATGCCGAAAAAGCTTCCGAAAAGACCGCAAAGCGCACGGATTCATTTGAGCGCACCGACAGCTCCGTCAAGAACAACACCTACACAAAGGGAGTTGCGACTGAGCATACGGGCAAGACTGCTCTCGCTATCAAGAACGAGGGTATGAAAGATATGGTGTCTCAGCTTCTCGGTCAGGCGACAAATGCCTCCGGCAAGGATAAGCAGGGGCTTACGCTCGAATCCATAATGAAGAGCTATGATCTTGAGTATATCGAGAGTGACGGCTCCGAGGATTTCTGGGGTGCGGAAAAGACGGCAAATCGTATTCTCGATTTTGCAAAGAGCCTCGCAGGCAGCGATCCAAAGGCTTTCGAGAAAGTAAAGAACGCTTTTGAAAAGGGCTTCGGCGAGTGCGAGAAGATCTGGGGCGACAAGCTTCCGGATGTTTGCTACGATACGCTCGACAAGGTTCGCAGCGGATTCGACGAGTGGGAGAAAGAACTGAACTCCGGCTCGGACGCGGCGGCTCAGGCTGCCGCACAGTGATGTGACCGGGCAGTATGCCCGCAGCATCGTATATGACATCATTTACCCGCCCGCAAGGGCAAGCTCAAAGCGGGAATTATGCGTGAACCGCCGTATTCCGTCATGCAGCGGTAACATGATTTCCGTGTTTATCGAAGGGAAGTGATATTATGAGCGACATGAGTTTATTCTACTCATCGATGAGCAATGTTCTCAATCAGTGGTCAGACTTCCGCGTAGCAAAGCCTCTCTACAAGCACTATTTTGCGCAGCAGAAAGCTGAAGCGAAATCTACCGCCGAAGAGGCTGCGAGCAAGTACAAAAAGACTGAAACAACGAGCAAGTCCACAGCGTACTCCGCAGCAAGCAACGATAAGCTGAAAACGTACTCCGACAACGTAAAGACCGCAGTCACCAACCTTGAATCCGCATTCAAGGAGGACAGCGCAACAGGCGAAGTCGATACGGACAAGGCTTTTGCGGCAGCCGAGAAGTTCGTTGACTCTTACAACCAGCTTTACTCATCGACAAAAAGCTCCGGCAACGCGTCCGTTTCGGGTAAGTCACAGTTTGTTGCCAACATGACCAATGCGTACTCCATCAAGCTTGCAAAGGTTGGTATCTCGGTTGGCACCGACGGCAAACTCTCGATCGACAAGGATACGTTCAGCAGTGCCACCGACGAAGAGCGCAGTGAGATCTTCGGCAAGAAGAACTCCTACGCAAGCTTCATGTCAGAGCAGGCAAACGCAGTTTCCGCGTATGCTCAGACTGCCGCGTATCTCGACGCAAACAAGACCTACACAAGTTCGGGAACAGTCGCAAGCAGCAATTCTACTGCACTCAGCGGCGTACTCTACAACCAGTTGTTCTGATGATGTCATAACGGAAGCCCTCTGCTCAGCAGGGGGCTTTTCTGTATATATAGAACCAAATCCCGACAAATCAGCAAAACCAAAAGAATTCATTTTCACTTCTCACCTATTGAGTTTTTATTAAAAATGTGCTATAATAAAAATTAAGGAACCGCTGATTAAATCGCTTTTACCCAAAAACCGGCACCGCGAAAGGCATATAATATCAACATTGAGATCTCTGATGTCGATTTAATCAGCGGTTCCTTAAATATGTAACAGCCGATACTGAGGTGGTAAATGTGAAAAAAATCCTGGGTCTTACTTTCGGCGGACTTCATCAGAAAATCCTGAATCTCGTCCTCGTCTTCGCCCTCGCGCTGATAGTGTTCTTCGGACTCTCCGAACTGTACCGTAATAGTATCCTTTCCGATACCGTCGCAAAAGCCGGTGCCGAACAGCAGGAGGCTATCTCGCAAGTCTCTGAAAACACAATGAGCCAGGTCATTAACGGATCCCTCGTTAAAACCAACGCCCTCCAGGCATATATAGCCGAAGAAATGTTCAAAAACCTGAAAAACGATGTTTCAACTCTCCAAACACTTGCAAAAGGTTTGTTCGAACATCAGGACAGCTTCGCACCCTATCCGTACAGCCTCCCCGATAAAGGCAAGAACGGCGAATACTCCCCACAGGTGCTATACGAAAACGGCGTGGATTACCGTAATTCCGGATATCTCGGCACTGCCGCCCACATGACGGATACAATGCTCGCAATGTGCGAAAATTCAGAGACGCTGAGCGCAGTTTATATCGGGCTGTCCGACGGAACATACCTCTGTGTTGACGATTCTTCCGCCGCAAAGTATGACGAGGACGGAAAACTTA
Source organism: Ruminiclostridium sp. (assembly GCA_017941355.1). Classification (GTDB taxonomy): domain Bacteria; phylum Bacillota; class Clostridia; order Oscillospirales; family Ruminococcaceae; genus Ruminiclostridium_E. The sequence continues at coordinate 30,474 of JAGAWN010000157.1, forward strand.
TCCCGTTCGCAGTCCGCCAAAGACCGTGGTACACAGGCGCAGTCGAGGCGGGTGATATCCGTTTCTCCGGAGTCTATCCCGATTCCTATACCGGCGAACTCTGCATAACCTGCTCCGCGCCTGTCTATGCCGGCGGTGAACTGATAGGTACAGTAGGCGGTGACCTGCACCTGAGTTCCATGTCAGATTATGTCAACGCGTCCATGGGCTCCGGCGGTTTCATCAGTGTTATAAACAATGAGGGAAAGATCATCTTCGCTCCCGAAAACAACGGCTTGTTCAGCGTTGAAGCCTCCGAAACAGCCGATGATCTCCGCAATTCCGCAAACCCCGAGCTTTCCGCGTTCATAACAGACGCGCTCACAGCTTCAACCGGACTTCGCACAGTCACTGTGAATGACCGCCCGTTCTATATGGCAGCAACTCCCATAGGCTCTGTCGGCTGGGCAGTTGTCTCCGTGGTCGATAAGGAAACTACCGAGGAGCCCACAAGGCTTATGCTCTCCGAGTACGAAAGGATAAACGGGGAAGCAACGGAAACATTCCGTACAAAAACTTACGAAGCCGATATGGCAGCAATAGTCATTCTTCTGTCCGTAATAATCGTAGGTTCGATCGGAGTTATCCGTATCGCAGGAAGAATAGTTTACCCGATCGAAAAAATGACCGAAAACATAATAGAAAGCAGCAATACCGGAAAGCTGTTTGAAATGCGTGACCTGTACAAGACAAATGACGAGATAGAAGTGCTGGCGGAAGCGTTCGATGAACTCTCCCGCAGGACAAAGCAGTATATCGAGGACATAACCGAGATAACAAAGGAAAAAGAGCGTATAGGCACCGAACTTGAACTCGCGCATAAGATACAGGCGGATATGCTGCCGAATATCTTCCCGCCGTTCCCCGAACGCAATGATTTCGATATCTTCGCGGCAATGGATCCCGCAAAGGAAGTAGGCGGTGATTTCTACGACTTCTTCCTTACCGACAGCGATCATCTGTGCATGGTAATGGCGGACGTTTCGGGAAAGGGTGTACCGGCGGCTCTGTTTATGATGATGTCAAAGATATTGATACACAACTTCGCAATGATGAACAACTCCCCCGGAAAAGTGCTTGAACTCACAAACAATGCGATCTGCCAGAACAATGTCGAGGAAATGTTCGTCACCGTATGGCTCGGTATTCTTGAATTGTCCACAGGAACCATAACCGCCGCCAACGCGGGACATGAGTTCCCGATAATCCGCAAGCCCGGCGGAGATTATGAACTGCTTGAGGATAAGCACGGCTTCGTAGTCGGCGGATTAAAGAATATGAAGTTCAAGGAATATGAGATACACCTCGATAAGGGCGGTTCCGTGTTCCTCTACACCGACGGCGTGGCGGAAGCCGTGAACAGCGAGGAGGAGCAGTTCGGCACCGACAGGCTCCTTGCCGTGCTTAACAGCAATAAGGACAGCACCCCGCGTGAGCAGCTCGCCAACGTGAGAGCGTCAATAGATGAGTTTGTGGGTGACGCGGACCAGTTCGACGATCTCACTATGCTATGCGTGACGCTGCAATAAAATAACAGCAGGCTCAGCCAAACTACAGGACGTAGTAAAGAAGGTTTCCGGAACGCCGCATGGAGGCGGCGTATGCAAAAGGAACCTTCGAAACGACAGGACGTCGTACAGAAGGTTTCCAAGAGCGCGCACGATGCGCGCATAAAAGAAACCTTCCAAATGAGTCTGCTGTTTTTGTTTATTAAAGAGCCGCTTTCAGCTTATCGAGCAGTTCGCCGTATTCCGCTAAAACCTCAGCGTGATGCTCACGGATATAGCTGTGATTTCCGTCCTTTGCCGCGAATTCGAGAGCCTTTGCGTGGGCGGAGACAGTCTCGGCTCCGATGTTCAGTGAAGTGCTTTTGAGCGCGTGAACGTAAGTCTCGTAGTTGCTCCAGTTTTCCGTTTCGTAGGCTTCTGCGATGACCTTGCGCTTGTCGCCGTTTATGTAGGTCTGCATCATCTCGATGTAGAATTCCTCGTCGTCCATGCAGTATGACATACCCATTCGCGTGTTGAGGAACGGGAACCGCTCTCCGAGACTTTCCGCGGGCGGGGCAGGAACAGCCGGTGTTCCCTCTTTAGGTGCAGCCGTCTGTTCCTGCGCCGTTCCGGGAACGTTGTCCGGCTGTACCGCAGGCTCCGCCGGAAGATCCTTTATCAGTTTCTGCGGCAGATATCTGTACAGCATCTCAATTAGGTCATTGCGCAGGACAGGCTTTGAAAGGTAATCGGTGAATCCCTTTTCCAGGTACATCTCCCTCACGCCGACAACAGCGTTCGCGGTAAGCACGATCACCGGCGTTCCGGCATTGAGATGACAGTTTTCCGATCTCATTCGCTCAAAAGTTTCGATACCGTCCATTTCAGGCATCATGTGATCGAGAAAGATAATGTCGTAATGCTTTTCGCGGACTCTTTCGAGACATTCCTCGCCGCTGAGCGCAGTGTCGATATCCGCGCCGGTGCGTTTAAGCATACCCCGCACCACCTGAATGTTCATATCCACATCGTCCACTACAAGTATCTTCGCATCGGGAATGTTTATCCGCAGTGCAGTGTTTTTCTTCTGGCTCATTGCCTCGCCGTATCTGTCGGCAAAGCTGCCCACAGGCTTATCGCTGACTATGCGCTGAGTAAGTTCGGCGGTGAAAACGGAGCCTTTCCCGTATTCGCTCTCAACGCGGATACTGCCGCCCATAAGCTTCACAAGTTTTTCGGTGAGGGAGAGTCCCAGTCCGGTACCCTCGATATTTCGGTTCTTCTGTTCGTCGAGCCTTGTGAAGTTCCGGAAAAGCTTATCCTTGTCCTCCTCGCGGATACCCATACCCGTATCAGCCACCGCGAAGCTGAGAGTCACAAAATCGTCCTTTCGTGATATCTCGCTCACACGAAGCGATATACTGCCCATTTGGGTGTATTTTACCGCGTTTGATAGGAAGTTGTTGATTATCTGCCGTATATGCACCTCGTCACCGTAAAGCACGGAGGGGATATTTCCGTCAATGTCGATATCAAAGGAAAGCCCCTTTTCCGCCGCTCTCGAATAGGTCATGTTGTAGCAGTCGTTAAGCACCGAAAACAGTTCATATTCAACGGGTATAAGCTCCATTTTGCCTGACTCGATCTTCGAGATATCGAGGATATCGTTGACGATAGAGAGCAGAGTGCGGCTGGCGGAACTGATGTTCACTGCGTACTGCCGCACGTCCCCGATGTTGCCGTCATCGAGTTCGTCCAGCAGCATGGTGTTCATACCCATGATACCGTTGATAGGCGTGCGTATCTCGTGTGACATATTGGCGAGGAACTGGCTTTTGGCTTCGTTGGCGATGTGAAGCTGCTCGTCCTGTTTGAGAATGGTCATTCTCTGCTTTTCGTAAACGTAGGACTGATATTTGAAGATGATACCGATGATAGCGGAAACGCACACCATAGTCTGAATGATATCGTCCCGCATGAATCCCTCCGGCATTTCCACGAACCATTCGGGGTGTGCCTCGCCTACGAATATGCAGGCGATAAGCGCTGCGAGATCAACCGCATACATGGTATAGCAGAGCCAGCCTTTAAGGGTAAGCCATGTGAAGATCAGACCGAGAACGAACCATATCGGCATACCGCTTTTCATACCGTTGGAATTGAAGTACATCCATGGGAAGACAACGAGGTTCGCCATACCGGTAATGAGGACTGCGGCGGCGGTAGTCTTGTTATGCACCACGGAAAGGTACAGCGATATCAGCACGACAATGAGCAGCACGCCTGTGACAGCGGCACTTTCCAATCCTCCGATAACGAGTGTTGCGATAAATGAGCCGATACCGCCGACGAATGCGGCACTGAGTATAAGGTTCAGCAGTCTGTGCTGAATATTGAGTTCCTCACGGAACAGTAAACCGATAAGCTTTTTTATCATGTCGGACACCTCGGGGTCACATTTAGTGCGGGTGATGCACGAAAAGTGTTACAGACTGTACTTTCCGTAGTTTATGATACCGTAGATCACTTCCTGAGTAACAAGCTTGTTGAGTGGTTTGGTGATGTAATCGTCGATGCCGAGTTCGCGGATCCTGTTGAGAGTATCGCTGCTCTTGTCGGCGGTCATCATGACCACGGGGATATCGTATTTTCCGCGTATCATGGTGAACAGCTCGAAACCGTCGGTATCAGGCATTCTGAGATCCAGCAGAATGAGGGAAATATCATTGTTCTCAAGGGCTGCGAATGCTTCTTCGGGGTTGAGTGCGCTGACGACATGAACGGTATTGATATCCTTGAGTATCCGCTCAACCATTTTGATGTTCATAAGCTCATCGTCAATAACGAGTATATATGTATCCTCCGTGTCTTTCTGGCACATTTTGTACTCCTTGTCCTCGTCGATCATGGAAAGCATGATATCCGCGATATCGGGATCGAACTGTCTGCCCTTACCGCTGACGATCTCCTGTCTTACAACGTCCTGCGAGAGTGCGTTTCTGTAGCTGCGGTTGCTTGCCATAGCGTCGTAAGCGTCCGCTACGCCGATAATTCTTGCAATTTCCGGGATATTCTTACCGGTAAGCCCGTTTGGGTAACCGGAGCCGTCGTAGCGTTCATGGTGGTACTTTGCGCCGTAGCCGATACGCTCGTCCTTGTTGATATCCCTGAGAATGTGGTAACCGCTGACGGGGTGAATCTTGATCTGATCGAATTCATCGTCCGTGAGCTTTCCGGGCTTGTTGATTACAGCTTCGGAAACGCGTATCTTGCCGACATCGTGGAGAAGTCCCGCGAAGTAGATGATCTCCTGTTCCTCCTCGGTCTTGCCCATACGTTTTGCGATAGCGAGGGAGTATTCCGCAACGCGCTGGGAGTGACCGCGGGTATATCTGTCCTTTGCGTCGATGGCGTAGGAGAGGGATCTGATGATATTCATATTCATCTGCCGGACCTGTTCGATACTTTCATGTTCTATCTGTTCGGCTTTTTTGATCTTTCTGACGGAGAATATGCAGAATACGACGATTATCGTGTAAATGAGGACGGAGAGCAGTATTCCGACGAAAAGCTGGGTGCGCAGGTTAGCAAACAGCAGTTCGTTGTTTGCAACGACAACGATGTACCAGTCGTTTGCGATACGTTCTGAGAAAGCGGTGCAGGCGGCATTGCCGATAACAAGGTCATATTCGCCGGTGTCGCTGCTGTAAACGGTATCGAGCAGGTCGTTCCAGTTGTTGTTCCCGGAGTAATCCTGACCTATCTCGGACTTGTCGTAGTGTGAGATAACGAGACCGCCGCTATCGACGATGAAGCCGTAGCCCAAATCGCCCATGCTCATATTCTCGGTAATGCTCTGGACTTCGTTGAGGATAACGTCGAGGGAGATAACGCTTCGCTTATCGGAGAGCATCTGACTGAACGAAATGACGACTTCGCCGGTCTGAGCGTCAACGTAGGGGTCAGAGATCACCATAGAGCCGTCCGCTTCGATTGCTTTCTTGTACCAGTCCCGCTCTGTGGGAACGTAATCAACGGGCGGAACCCAGCCGGAGCCGTCGAGGTACTGACCGTTTATGTAACCGTAAAGACCGGTGAAGTTGGGGTCAAACTGTTTTTGCATCTGTTCTGTGGCATCGGAGAGATAGCGCAGGATCTCGGAGTTATCCGAGGAAATGGAGATCAGGTGTTCCACCGACTCTGCTGCGAACCAGAGAACGTTATTGCCTCGGTTGAGGTAGTTTTCAACCATAGCTGCCTGGCTTTTCATATTGCTTAGCCCCAGCTCCTTGATATCGGCTGCACCGATACGGTAGAACGAGCTGAAAATGACGGCAAGCATCATAGCCTGAAGCAGAAAAATGAGGATAACGGCTATTAAGAAATGTCGGGTAACCGTAACTTTTTTCATACCGAAGCCTTTCTGTCAGAAGGAAAAAAACACATTATTATTATAACACATTAATTGGCTGATGTCAATAATGATAATATTTAAGTTTCCCCAAAAATGTTTCGTGGGTATGCAAAAACAGGACATCAGTTATAAACAGATCATCATTTATGTTCTCTGTTTATTTTTTCTGCCAGATGAGATTTTATATATGAAACCTATTGACAAAGCAGTGGATAAATGATATAATATATACATATTAATCAGATATGAATTATCGGATAAAGAAGGTGATCCCCTCTTGGATATCTTCGGCGCAGTCGGGAATACTCCCCTGTTCGAGCTGAAAAGCTTCGGCGACGAAAAGCGTGGCATACATATATTAGCCAAGGGCGAGTTCCTGAATATAAGCGGCTCGGTCAAGGACAGAGCGGCAAAAGCGATGATACTTGACGGTATAGAGCGCGGACTTCTCACAAAGGATAAGATACTCATTGACTCCACAAGCGGCAATACCGGTATAGCTTATGCCGCGATTGCAGCCGCACTCGGAATACGCGTAAAGCTATATATGCCGGGAAATGTCACTTTGGAAAGACAAAGGTATATGAAAGCTCTCGGCGCAGATGTGATCCTCACAGATATAATGGAGGGTATAGACGGGGCGTACAGCGCCGTACTTCGTGAGGTCGGAAATGATCCCGACAAATATTTCTTCCCCGATCAGTACACGAACGAGGCAAACTGGAAAGCCCACTACAACGGCACCGCAAACGAGATAATAACCCAGACCGAGGGCAGGATAACACACTTCGCTGCGGGAACGGGCACCTCGGGAACATTCATGGGCTGCACAAAACGACTGAAAGAATATAACCCGGATATACGGTGTTTCAATATGACGCCGGACTCGCCGTTTCACGGGATCGAGGGTGTCAAGCACTGTACCTGCCTTACCCGGAACGGCTTCTTCGATGAGAGCATCTCTGACGGCAGGATCGAAGTGACCACGGAGACGGCTTACGGGACAGCAAGGCTGCTTGCGCTGCGGGAAGGTCTGTTCACGGGGATAAGTTCGGGCGCCAATGTGGCTGCGGCACAGAAGCTCGCCGAGACCGCACCCGACGGCTCAGTGATAGTCACGATACTGTGCGACAGCGGTTGCCGCTATATGTCCGGACGGCTGTGGGGTGACACAAATGCTTGAGATATCGGAAAAGCTGCTCGGCGAGATACGGCTCGAATCAGAGAAGGCATACCCCAACGAATGCTGCGGGTTCATTTTCGGAAAGATGAACGGTACGGACAAATCGGCGGTCTCTGTACTGCCTAACGAGAACAAGTCAGAGCAAAGCGAGCAGTACCACCGCTTCGTAATAACGGCGGATGACATGATGAGTGCGGAGCTTTACGCCCGCCGCAAAAAGCTGGATATCGTAGGCATATACCATTCTCACCCCGACTGTCCCGCTATACCTTCGGAGTATGACCGCTCCCACGCCCTCGCGGTGTACAGCTATATAATAGTTTCGTGCAGGAACGGGAAAGCCGCGGAGCATACGAACCACATACTCGACCCCAAAACAAACTATACAAAATTCATTGCAGAGGAGATAAAAACATGGCAGTAACGGTACTTATCCCGACAACGCTCCGTATGTTCACAGGGCATCAGTCGGAACTGAAGCTTGACGGCGCGACCATAGGTGAAGTCATAAAGTCGCTCTCGGACGAATATCCGGAGACAAAAAAGGTGCTTTTCGGCGAGGACGGAAAGCTCCGCGATTTCGTGAACGTATTTGTGGGCGAGAACAATATCCGTGATCTGAACGGCTATGACACGCCCGTGAAGGACGGCGACGAGGTGATGCTGATACCGGCGATTGCCGGCGGTTCACCGATAGAAAGCGTCCTCGGAGAGAGACTTGGCGACAAGCTGACCAACAATGAGATAAAGCGATATTCCCGTCACCTGCTCTTAAAGGAGATAGGCGTTAAGGGGCAGCGCCGTCTGAAAGGCGCAAAGGTGCTGATAGTCGGAATGGGCGGACTCGGGACTCCACTTGCGCAGTATCTTGCCGCAGCGGGAGTCGGAACGCTCGGTCTTATCGACTTCGATGAGGTTGAAGAATCCAACCTTCAAAGACAGGTAATACACGGCTCCCGCGATATCGGAAGACCAAAGGTTGCAAGTGCGAAGGACAGCATAAAACAGATAAACCCGCTCGTGAAGGTAGAAACCTACAACGAACGTCTTACCAAAGACAATGCCCTTGACCTTATCGGGCAGTACGATATCGTCGCGGACGCATCGGACAACTACCAGACCCGCTATCTCGTCAATGACGCGTGCGTACTTCTCGGAAAGCCGGACGTTTTCGGCGCTATGTACCAGTTCGAGGGGCAGGCGGCAGTTTACTATGCGAAAGAAGGCCCCTGCTACCGCTGTATGTATCCTGCTCCGCCGCCTGCCGGACTTGTTCCGTCCTGCGCAATGGGCGGCGTTGTGGGCGTTCTCCCCGGCATCATTGGCACTGTTCAGGCTAACGAGGTGATAAAGCTCATTGTCGGAGGCGGTGAGCCGCTTGTCGGCAGGCTTGTGCTGTTCGACGCATGGAAAATGAAATGGAGACAGCTCAACATCTGCAAGGATCCGAAATGTCCGATTTGCGGCGAGAAACCGACTATCACCGATCTCGAAGAATATGACTATGAAGATTTCTGCGGCATAAAAGCAAAGGAAGAAGAGGAAGCAGAAGTCGAAGGAATAGAGCCGAAGGAGCTGAAACGCAGGCTCGATGCGGGCGAGAAGATCACGATAATAGATGTGCGGGAGCCGCATGAACGCGCTATCGCCAAATTCCCCAACGCGATCATCATTCCGATCGGTCAGCTTGACCGCAGACAGGACGAGCTTGACCCCGACACCGACACCGTGTTCGTCTGCAAGGAAGGAAAGCGCAGCATACTCGCCGTGCGCACCCTTCTCGAAGCGGGATACAAGGGCGCGGCGTACAACCTCAAAGGCGGTACGAATGCATGGTCGCGTGACGTGGACAGCAGTTTCCCGCAGTATTGAAAAAAATACAGAAAAACTATTGCATTTTCTAAATAATTATGATATAATACGTTCATAACATATTATTTCTATATATTTAATATGTTAATAATCAAAATCATCACAGGAGGCAATAAAATGGCAACCAAAGACGAAGAAAAAATCATAGCGCTTGGCAAAGACGCGGCGTATAACCTCGCCGACGTCAACAAAACAAAACCGCAGTACGCTGCACTCACTCCCCGCTGGATAACAAAGCTCCTTGAATTCAAGGGTCTCGATTCCGGTATCTACCGCGTGAATAAGGTCCAGGAGGGCGATACTCCCCTCGATGTTCTTTGCAGCTCGGAGAAGAAGTCCAACATTATCCCCCAGGGCTATGTTGAATACGAGGCAAAGCCCCGCGAGTACAGACTTGCGAATATCTCTACGATAATCAATGTACATACCGCAGTCGAGGACGTTTACAGTTCCCCCTTCGACCAGGCAAGAGAACAGCTTGAACTTGCCATAGAGAGTCTTCGTGAGCGTCAGGAGAGCCAGCTCATCAACAACGATGATTACGGTCTTCTCAAGAATATCGCCGACAAGCAGCGCATCCAGCCTGTATCTGCAAGCGGAGCGCCTACTCCCGATGACCTCGATGAGCTTATCTCGAAGGTGTGGAAGGATCCCTCGTTCTTCCTCGCTCACCCGCGTGCAATTGCAGCATTCGAGCGTGAATGCACCAAGCGCGGTGTTCCGCCCGTAACCGCGAACATCGCAGGCGGCACATTCATCCTCTGGCGCGGCATACCGATAATCCCGACAAACAAGCTCCTTGTTGACGGTCTCAAGGAACCCAAGAGCAAGGGCGGAAAGACCAATATCCTTCTTGTCCGCACAGGTGAAGCAAAGCGCGGCGTTATCGGACTGTATCAGCGTAACCTCAAGAACGAACAGTCCCGCGGTCTCGCTGTTCGTTTCAGAGGTATCGACGACAAGGGTACCGCTTCATATCTCCTTTCGCTCTACTGCTCGGCTGCAATTCTCGCAGATGACGCAATTGCAGTTCTGGAGGACGTAGAGGTAGGTGAATACTATGATTACGACTAATTCGTTCACAGGGCTGCCCTCGGAGGGAGAGCTTGAAGCACTGGCGAACTCGCTCTTCCCGGATCTTGACCCGGTGCGCTGTGCGGAAGGTACAGCGAGGCTCACGGAGACAGGTGACACTTCGGTGATATACGAGGCGGCACAGAAAGCAGAAAACTATGCGGGAAGCTACAGCGAATACGCACAGCTTGCGGAAAGCTTCGGAGGAGGGTATTACTCGGAGTACGAGAAGCTTGCCAATGTGCTTTCAGACGGCTTCGGAAGCTATGAAGCGGCTCCCGCTCAGACAGGATACTCTCCGGCAGTGCTGTCGGAAACACAGGCTGCGAGCTACACTCCCAAGACCGTGCAGCAGGCGGCTCCCGTTTCGGCAAGCGGCAATGTCGTTGTCGGTACTAAGACGCTGGAGCAGATACGCGCTGATTTTCCGATACTGAAAGAGATCGTCAACGGTCACCCGCTTGTATGGCTTGACAACGGCGCCACTACACAGCGCCCACAGGCTGTCATAGACAGGCTTTCATACTACTATACCCACGAGAACTCCAATGTTCACCGCGGCGTTCACGAGCTCGCGTCACGCTCTACCGATGCTTATGAAAACGCAAGACAGATAACCGCTGACTTCATCGGCGCACCTTCAAAGGACAACATCGTGTTCGTGCGTGGTACCACCGAGGGCATAAACCTTGTGGCGAACGCTTATGTTAAACCGCTTTTACAGCCCGGCGACGAGATCATTCTTTCAATTCTTGAACATCACGCGAACATCGTTCCGTGGCAGCTTGTCTGTGAAGAAACAGGTGCAGTGCTGAAAGTGATACCCTGTGACGAAAGCGGACAGCTGATACTCTCCGAATATGAGAAGCTGTTCACAAAACGCACAAAGTTCGTGAGTGTGACGCAGGTCTCTAATGTACTCGGCACGGTGACTCCCGTGGAAGAAATCATAGCAATGGCTCATGCCCACGGTGTACGCATACTTATCGACGGTGCACAGTCCGTCGCCCATATACCGGTGAATGTCGCAGCACTCGACGCGGATTTCTTCGTGTTCTCCGGTCACAAGATATTTGCCCCCACGGGTATCGGCGCAGTTTACGGGAAGTCTGAGCTTCTTGAGGCTGCAAGACCGTATCACGGCGGCGGCAACATGATAAAGGACGTGACCTTTGAGCGCACGATATACAATCCCGCTCCCAACAAGTTCGAAGCAGGCACAGGCAGTATCGCCGACGCGGTGGGTCTCGGCGCAGCGCTCGAATACCTGAACGCGATAGGAATGCCCTCGGTAAACAAACATGAGCATGAGCTTCTCGTGTATGCAATGAGCGAGATGAGAAGAATACCGGGGCTGCACCTTATAGGTACTGCGTCCAACAAGGCGAGCGTACTCTCCTTCATCCTCGACGGATACAGCAACGAGACTGTCGGTGCAAAACTCAACGAACTCGGTATCGCAGTGCGCACAGGTCATCACTGCGCACAGCCGGTACTCCGGCGCTTCGGTCTCGAAGGAACTGTCCGCCCGACTCTCGCACTCTACAACTCGTTTGAAGATATCGACGCTCTCATAAAGGGCATAAGGACGCTTGCGTGATCGTTGCATAAAGGCAATACCCCGTCGTCAGGATCAGTCCTGGCAACGGGGTATTTTGGTATCCTGAAAAATCATACACATTTCACAATACAGACATTCAAAGAAATATCATACCGGAACCGGATCCCGACAGTTCCGGTATATACTATATAATCTATCTTCCGCTATTGTTTCCTTGAACAGATTCTGGATGTCATCCATGCTCTGTACATTTGCCGCTGACAGCAGTTCGCTTATCAGTTCTCTCCGTGCCTGCTGTTCAGGCGTTCCTCTTTTTCTTCTTGCCATTTTAAAACCTCCTAAGTAGTGCTGCTTCTATTATACACTACTTTGGAGGTTTACACAAGATTTGGAATAGACTCAAAACCGCTGTACTTGCTTTGGTACAGCGGGTTTCTTGTGGAGAGATATGTGATTTTTAAGCGGATTTTTAATAAAGATGTTTTCATATTGTTGATATGGCGGAACGAATGAAGTCCATAGAACGGGAGCTCGTTCTTCTCACAAAACTCTTTCAGCCAGCCATAGGGAGTCTGATTGTTCATTTCAGCTCCGTTCCACTTGGTGAACAGCCGGTCGGTCTCAATCCACTTGTCACCCAGCCGGAGAGCTTCCTCATCCTGCTCCGCTTTATACTCCTTGATCATATTCATTATTGGCTGCGCTATCTTAAGTGTCCGCTGTGAGCGCTTTGTCTTGGTCGTATCTGTGTATATACCGCGCTCTGCTGTGTAGTTCGATGTCCGCTTAATGCTTATGATGTTATGCTCGAAGTCGATATCCTTCCATTCGAGACCCAGCATCTCGCTCCTGCGGAACCCGCTGTAAGCGATAATGTAGAAAAATACTATATCACCATATTACAGGCAATGCCGCTTTTAGTGTTATTCTTTATCGAATTCACTTAAATTCAATGAGTAATACACATATTTATTTTTCACTTTTTTAAGAAGTTCCGGCTTTATCTCACCCAGCTTTGTTTTAAGTGTTGATAATGAAATGTGTAGATGTTCAATCATATCTTGATACCCTATACCCTTATCCGAGAATAATGAAGCCTGCAATAAGAGATCATACAAGTCTTTATCAGGGAATGACGATATACATTGATAGTAATCTTTATATAACTGTTGTTTCTCTGTAAGAGTTTCTAATAATTGTTTTTCAGCTTCAAGAATAATATTCAGGAATGTTTCAACAAACGGTGATAAGTCTCCCTTACTGTTGAATTTCTCGCATATCTCAAACCCCTTGTAATATTTGTTGATATTCTCTTTAATAGTATGTGAAAGTCTATAACCTATTAAGGGATTAAGGCATTTCGACAGCATATAACAGCTTATAAAACGACTCGTTCTCCCATTGCCGTCATAGAATGGGTGAATGTATCCGAACAGAAAATGAAAAGCTGATATTCTGATGAGCATATCATATCTGTCATCATTCAAGAACATTAATGATTTGGTCATAGCAAGGTTGATAGCTGATTCAGGTTCTAACCCATTATGAATAACTGCACCGTTATCACCTTCGACTATTACGCTCTTTGCCCTGAATAATTCTCCGTCCGGTTTATCATTTTCGTCGATCTCTTCGATAAAAATATCATCATATATTTTTCTTATATCGAGACAAGTCTTCAGCAGTATTCCCTCACCGGAAGTAAGAGCTTTATATTTGTTTACAAGTCCGACAAAACGCTTCGATTTTTTATTGTAAGGAATAGAGTCAATTATAGTACCTATTTCTTTTCGTGTGCTTCTTACTCCCTCTATATCGTTGGTTTTAACTATTTCGCCTATAAGACTTTTTACAGTATATTGCTTTACGGCTATATCAGGCAATTCTGATGTAAGTTTATTAACCTGTTTGTCTATGCGTTCTATCTCAATAATAGCTTTGTATATATCCGATGAAGGATATATAAACGCTTCGCTGCCTTTAATGAGAATATCAATATGAATAGTATCATCGTTATTAAAGCGATAGTTATATTGTTCTTCATAAGCAGATTTATCACTATGATAAAGTTTATACAATGGCAAATACGGCATTATGTTCACCTTCTCTCGCAACATACAGTTAATAGCAAGCTGTTTTTGGCCGTTTTCTGATATTATATCATATCATTCAGGTAAAGTCAATAGATTATAATGATTTCTCTTTAATAATTTACTGATAGTGGTAACAATGACTATACTATATGCGGGATTTTGTCAAGTATGTGAATAATAATCGCGGCTTTGAAAATAGATACTTTGACTGTATGGTGCTGACTTCACAACGCCGTTATTGTATAAGTAAACATTTTCTTTGTCGTAATCATAGTAGATAAGCCCGTCCTCGGCGGCGTACATACTATAGGCTTCAGCTATATATGTCCCGTCAGCGGTGTAGATTGAATTTCCGAGCATATACCAGCAGCCAGCCGGAGATGTGACATACCATTCCATTTGCGAATCGCTTTCCGAAACACCACCGTCCGCTGCGCTTATTTTCAGCGTCTTGCGGAATTTTGTTCTGTTGTAGTCCGAGTTTTCGTCCTGCACGGCGGCTATCCTGTCCTCGACGGTCTCAAACTCATATTCCTTTGTATTACCGCTGAAATGGGCGTAGATCGTGTCGTTATATACACCGTAAAGCTGCATATAGCAGTCGAAGTAGATAGCAGCGATTTTCACAATTTGCGGTCGATTTATTGTGCGTCTTGTCGGTCGGTTTTTATGTGGCTGTTACTGTTGAACTTGACTTTTTTCGGTATTACTGTTTTGATATTCTGAGTACAGCAAGATTGGACGAAAACATCCCCGTACCGCTTTTTCAGCGATACGGGGGTTCTGTGTTAATCTGATGTCTCGCCGAGAACGATAGTCTGACCGTACAAGGAGACAGATTGGATATTGTCAAGGTCAAGCGGCGCGTCAAACACACCGAACGTGTATTCATAGCTTGAATACTTATCATAATGACCGGTAGAGAGCATCGTATGCGCTTCCTCTCTTCCGTCAGTGAGCACAACAGTGCAGTCTGTGTTCTTCGGGTCAAGGAAGAAGTCGCTGCCGTCCTTTTCGATCACAAATCCCATAGGTGACAGCGTGATCTCCCACCTGCCGAATTCGTCATTTTCTGTAACAGTCTTTATCGGATCATGTCTCGGAACGGTAAGCGGTACTTCCACATAGCCTGCTCGGCGTTCGACGTGATCGGTAAGATCGCCGATGTACAGTTTCAGCGTATCGTCCTTGTCGAGTGGAACAAAGAAGCTTGTGTATTTTATGACGCTGCCGTTCTCGTCCGAGGTTATTTCGATCTTTCCGCTGCCGCATTCCTTTGTCATTGTGGAATGAGGACTAAGGAATATGCTGTACGACGGGTCATCTTTGGAATTGTATGACTTATGCTCATAGTATTCGGGGTCTGTCGAGCGCAGCTCCATTTCCGCCTTGCAGACATGACCGTCATACTGCACCGAGTTGACAATGCCCTTGCTGCCGTCCGCGAGCGCGAACTCCTTACCGAGCTCCAGCGCTCTTTCGCAGTTATAGATCTCCCAGCCGTTGACTGTTATCGTAACAACATCGTTTATGTCTATCGGGTCAAGGAACTGATAGAACTTATACGCCTTTCCGTCCGGCATTGCGATTCCCGAAGGCTCGTCGCCGAGTCCTTGCATTTTCCTTGTGCTGCCGTCCGCGAGGTTTATTGCAACTTCAAAATCCGAGACTGTGCGCGAGTATATCCGTTCTTCTTCGGTGTTACCGGTCGGTCCGTCTGTCACGATAAAGCTCAGGCTGTA
>JAGAWN010000017.1 GCA_017941355.1 Ruminiclostridium sp.
ACATATCATTTTCTCTCCGTTTCATTGGTTGTATCACTATTATATTACCGTAAAATGGTTTTGTCAACAAAATAACGGGAAAATCGGCTTTTTAACGCCTTTTTCCCGTTTTTGCAAGTGCAATATGTCAAAATTGCATAATCACTGATTCATGCTGAGCCAGATCTCGACTGCGGCGCACTCCGTGGAGCGCTTGTCCGCATCGACACCGCCCACATCGAGAGCACGTCTGCCGACTTCGTACCGTCCGAGATCCGTTCCTCCGAAACACGGCGTAGTGATGATGACCGGCATGGTTTTTGAAAGTTCTGAGAGAACGAGTGTTATTTCATTGTCGGGAATACCGCCTGCACCGTAGGTCTCGATCACGATACCGGCTCTGTCCTGCGCGATAGCCATTATATCAAGACCGTATGTAAACGGCGTGAGACGAACGACCGCCGGGAACTGTCCGGTGCGTTCAGGAAGCTTGTATTTTTTCCGGGGAACAAAGCCCGAGTAGCTGCGAAACGCGTCTTTTTCGGTGCTGCTCACTTTTACAATGTCTCCGCCGCTTATAACGCGTCCGCCGAATGCAAGATAAACGCCCTTGTATTCACCCTCCGCGGCTATACGAACAGCATTCTCTATGTTGGTGGGAGCGTCGCTGTCCTCGGCATACGGAGGCAGTATTGCCCCGGTCAGTATTACAGGCTTGTCGGTCTCTGTCGTGAACGCGAGCACCGCACCCGTATACGCCATAGTGTCCGTTCCGTGCAGTATCACTATCCCGTCGTAAAGCGGAAGATTCTCGTTTATCGCTTTGTACATTCTGCGCCAGTGTATGGGCATTATGTCGGTGCTGTCTATCGAAAACAGATCAAGCACCGTCGTTTCTATGCCCTCTATATCAGGTCTCAGTTTTTCTCCCGAAAGAGACGGTCTGATACCAAATCCCGAATTCAATCCCGCGATAGTGCCGCCCGTGGTTATCATCAATACTTTCTTCATCTGAACAACTCCCCGTCAAAGTATTTTTCCTGGAAAGCGATCTTTTCTGTTATCTCGCGGTCCGGTATGTCCTCCCCGCCGGGAGTGACGATCCATTTGTCCTCGATATCGTTGTACCGGTGCCATACCGCGATGACCTTTCCGGTAAAACTCTCACACGGCTCGTTCACGCCCAGCAGATAAATGTCCTGTTCCGAGCCGTCAGCCGCGTATATCCCGTCCGTATATCCGTAGTTCACCGGATATACGATATCCGGAAAGCGCGGGTGCGCGGAACCCAGCGGACGGTCTATCCTGCCGCTTACCGTTCTGCCGATAACATCGGAGAAATCCGGCTTTACGTTCTCCTTGACCGCGTCGGCTTCCGCAAAGAAGTGCGAACCGGTCGCAGAGTACAGCGGAGTTTTCAGAGTGTCGATGTGCCGCAGCACATTTATATTAAAACCGCTGAGAAGCTCCCGCATCTGCGCTTCGTCCGCAAAGAAGTGAGGAATCCCGTCCTCCGCGCCGCCCGTGAATCTGATCGTATTATCGTCTATGCGGTCTCCGATACATTCCGTGTACTGCCATGCGTCCTTTGCGCAGAGGTCAAAGAATATCTCGCCGCCGGGACGCAGTACGCGGTGTATTTCCGACATTATCAGCTTTATTCCCTCGGTGTCGGTGTGGGAAAGCACATGGTAGGAGTATATGCAGTCAAAGGCATTGTCAGCGAAAGGAAGCTTTTTCATGTCCCCGACGACTGCGCGGAAATCCACTCCGTTTTTCTTCTGCCATTCCCGCAGGTGGTTCACACCGTATTCCGAAAGATCCAGCGCCGTGACCTTAAAGCCGTTTGCGTCGAAGAATATGGAGTGCCGTCCCATGCCGCAGCCGAGATCGAGCAGTCTGACCCTCCCCTCAGCGCACCATTTGGCTGCGTAGTAAAAGCTGTCCTCCGAGGGCTTCAGCCATGACTCGCTCTGTATGTTCTTCCAGTCCCATGCTTTGGATTCAACCATCTGTTCCTCCCTGTACCGCGGCTTCAAGAGCCGTTATGTAGTCATTTTCCGTGTAAAGAGTATTCAGCGCTTCAAGCAGCGCTTTTGCCGACATACGCTCCGGCAGTCCCAGCTTTTCGCAGAGTGCGTGCCGCAGTTCCGCGCTTCTCTCACCGCCGGAAAGCCCGTCGTCAAACAGCCGCGCCTTGTCTATCCACGCAGTCCGGGGTTCGCTGCCGCCTATGACTCCCGCATCCTCGAAAGCTTTGCGCAGTGTGGCAATGTCTATGCCCTCAACGCCGAGCTTTCCCTCTTTTGACGGTCTTGCTTTGCGCCGCTCCTTGCCGAAAACATCGGGTATGTAGATATTCAACGCCCTGCCGCTGCCTATGCAGCTTTTCAGGCTGTTCCGTATCTGAAAGCCCGCGCCGTCGCTGTCTGTGAGTATCACGATCCCGGTTTTCTCGGCGTATCTGCGGATAAGCGCCCGCTTGCGCTTGTTGCGGTAGATGCCGAATCCGTCGGTAGTGATGATTATACCGTCGATCACCGCTTCCAGCTTTATCTTGTCGTATCTGCCCTCAACTATCACGGGCATATCTATTTTCAGTCTTTCGTCGTTTCCGCTCATCTCCGGCGCTTCTCCCTGCACATAAACAGCTTTGTAACAGTCTCTTCCACAAGTACGCGTCCGTCAACAGGCACTGATTTCAGTGCGATATCCGTTTCTGACAGTATTTTCACCGTTTCCCGCAGATACGCGATATCCAGACCGACGGCGGCATTGTAGGATCTGCCGAATGCCCACGCTTTTCCGCCGAAATACCCGAACGCCCCGGAAGCTGCCTGTGAGCTTAACCCCGCGTTTTTCGCAAGCTTCGCACAGTACATATCGAGAAATGTTCCTGACATTGCGCCCATTATACTGACCGCGTTGATCTGTTTGCTGAAAAGCTCGTCGATTATCCTGTATGAGTCGGCGCGCCTGCCGGAATTGATAGCGTTCGCAAGATCGAAAACCTCCGCTTCGAGCTGTTTCGGCACCAGCATATCTATATGCTCACGGGTTATTGTACCGCCCTTTCCGACATAACTCATAAGCTTTGCTGTCTCATCGCTTGCAACGTTCATTCTGCTGCCCGTGCGCTCTGTAAGGAACAGCGCATCGTCCTGCGAAATAACGATACCGTCTTTTGCCGCTTTTCTCACGCACAGTTCGGCTATTCTCGGCGCGGGCATCAGATCTATGCTGCACACAACGCCCCCGGATTTGTCCACGGTATCTATGAATTTCTTGGTTTTGTTCTTTTTCTCGTCGATGTCAACATTCACGCAGTACAGTACAAGTATTGCGGAATCCGGCACATTCGATGCTATTTCGTGGTATTTCTTCTCAGTCGCGGCAACAAATTTCTCTGGGTCAAAATCCTTTACTGTAACGACCTTTACTTCCGCAAACACCGGCAGGGTATCTACCATATCCGAAAGCAGATCCGGCTCCGGACAGCCCTCAAGCCGCTGTAAGTTGAAATCCAGCGCGTCATCGCCGACAGTCTTTCTGATTATCTTATCAACGTACATCTGTATAAGGAACGGTTCTTTCCCGTACAGAAAATACAGCCGTTCAAACCGTCCCGCACGCAGCGCGGAGTTGAGCTTGTCCTCGGTCAGTTTCATTCAGGCTCTCCTTTCCGGAATTATCGCATGAGAGCTTCCGCGCAGTACACGGAAGCTCCCGGGATCGTATGCCGGCACGGTTCACAGAAGCTTTCCGCCCAGTTTTTCAATCATAAGGTAACCTACCTTGTAAACATCTCCGCAGCCGAATGTGATTACAAGATCGCCGCTTTCCGCGTTCTTTACAACATAGTCCGCGACTTCATCAAACGTCGGGAACCATACCGCGCCGTCTATCTTCTCCGCAAGGTCTTTCGAGTAGATGTTGTAGGTGTTCTTCTCGCGGCTTCCCATTATTTCGGTAAGTACAACCTTATCCGCGATGCTCAGCGCCTCCGCGAACTCGTTCAGCAGTGTTGCGGTGCGGGAGTAGGTGAACGGCTGATGCACCGCCCATACCCGTTTGAAGTTCATAGCTTTTGCCGTTCTGAGAAGCGACTCAACCTCTGTCGGGTGGTGAGCGTAGTCGTCAACGAATGTGATACCGTTTACTTCCGACAGCTTCTCGAACCTTCGCACAGCGCCGTGGAAGTCCTCAAGTCCTTTTACCGCACTTTCAAATCTGCACCCGTTTTCAAGTGCGGCAGCTATCGCTGCAACGGCGTTCAGAACGTTGTGTGCGCCGGGAACGTGTATTGCCGCCTTGCCGAGCAGCCCGCCCTTGTGATATACTTCAAACTCAGTGTTGAAATCGGAGATATGTTTTATGTTCGCGGGGTAGTAGTCGTATTTGTCGGAACTGCCGAATGTCACGAGCCTCGCCTTTGTGTCCGCTGCCGAAACAGCTTCCACAGTGTTTGCGTCACCGCCGTTATAAACTATGGTTTTCGTCGTCATCTCGCAGAACTTTGTGAAGGAGCGCTTCATGTTCTCCATTGTCTTGAAGTAGTCGAGGTGGTCGCAGTCGATATTCAGCACTACCGCGGTGTCGGGGTACAGTTTTAAGAAAGTATCTACGAACTCGCAGGCTTCGCATACCATAGTATCGCTTGTGCCGCAGATGCCGCTGCCGCCGATAGCTTTCAGCTTGCCGCCTATCACTGCTGTCAGGTCGTTGCCGTCAGCCATGAATATCTCGGTGAGCATGGAAGTCGTGGTGGTCTTTCCATGAGTTCCGCAGACGCATACCGCATTGTCATACATACTCGTTATAAGTCCCAGCAGCACCGAACGCTCTATGACCGGAGCGCCGCTTGCCTTAGCCGCGATAAGTTCCGGGTTATCCGCCATTATCGCGGCGGTATGCACGATAAGGTCTGCTCCCTCGATGTTCTCCGCGCGCTGTCCGAGGTACACGGGTATGCCCATATTCCGGACGGCTTTCAGAGTCTCTGTCTCGTTGTTGTCCGAGCCGGTGAGATAATATCCCTGTTTGTGCAGTATCTGCGCAAGCGGATACATACCGCTGCCGCCGATGCCGATTAAATGTATGTGTTTTTTTCCTATGAGAAAATTTTCCATTGTATGCTCCTGATCGTGAGAAATGCGGCATGAGCCGTTTGTAAAGATTATTCACCGGGACTTTCATATTATGCCGCGCCCCGTATAATTGCAGAAAAAATACTTAAAATAAGAGCGACAAACATGAAAGGAAGGTCGCTCAGATGAACATAAGCGATATAAGAATAAGAAAAATACTCCAGGACGGACGGCTCAAAGCCGTGGTGTCCATGACCGTGGATAACGCTATCGCGGTGCATGACATCAAGATAGTGCAGGGGGACGAACGCGTTTTTGTTGCAATGCCCAGCCGCCGTGACGAGGCAGGCATTTTCCGGGATATCATACACCCCATAAGTCCCGAGGCACGCGGTGAGATAGAACACGAGATCATCGACGCCTACGAGAAGTACGTCTCAGCCCAACAGACGGGCAGTCTTTAACAGTGCTATCTGCGTTTTTGCGTCCTCGATCTCGCCGTTCATCACCATTTCCACTGCCTTGTCAAAAGGCACGGTGAACGCTTCGAGAAACTCGTCCTCGTCAAGCTTCTGCTTGTCCTTGTGCAGACCCTTGGCGAGATACATATGGATTATCTCGCTGTCATAAGCCGGGGTAGGGAACAGGCAGCCGAGGTAAGTGAACTCGTCGGCGGTGTTTCCCGTCTCCTCACGAAGCTCCCGTTTTCCGCATTCGAGGTGGCTTTCTCCCCATTCCAGCTTGCCCGCCGGTATTTCGGTGGTCACCTTTCCCTGCGGATAGCGGAACTGCTTCACCATATATACTTCGTTGTTTTCGGTGAGTGCAAC
The DNA here is from genome assembly GCA_017941355.1 of Ruminiclostridium sp. Classification (GTDB taxonomy): domain Bacteria; phylum Bacillota; class Clostridia; order Oscillospirales; family Ruminococcaceae; genus Ruminiclostridium_E. Next base: position 5,897 of record JAGAWN010000017.1, read on the forward strand.
GACGCATACTCCGCCGGGGTGGCGTACGACATCGCGTTTTGCTTCCTTGCCGTTTTCGAGCAGCACGGTATCACTGTAAACGTCTATTACCTTGCCTTTATAACCAAGTTCGCTGCTTATCTGTTTTTCTGTCAGTTCCATGTCTTTCTCCTTTATGTTCATTTACCGAACAAGCTGCTGTGTGAGCCTGTTCTCACAAGTGTGAGTATAAGCTCTCTGTCCGTTATTTTATATATTAGAAGCCAATCAGGCTGAATATGACATTCCCGATGTCCTTTCCAATTTCCGGACAGCTCATGGTCATGGTTCTTTTCGGGAAGTGTTTCTCCTTCAGCGAGAAGTGTTACGATCTCGTCAAGAAGCGAAAGGTCTTTTCCTTGTTTCTTTACAGTACGGAGTTCCTTTTTGAAGACCGATGACATCTTGATATCATACTTCACTGTTTATCTCCTTTATTATCTCGCCAAATGAAGAATAGCTCCTGTATTTTTCCGGGTGAAGCTCGATATCCTCCGACTCTCTGAGTGCGAGCTGCATTTCTTCAGTCGGTTCGCCGTCTATTCCTGCTAAATTTTTAAGGAAAAGATATATACCCTCTATCTGCTCGTCTGTAAGCATATCGAGCGCGGTAAACAGTTTATCTCTTGCGTTCACGGTAATTCCCCTTTCTCCGGACAACTCAGTCCTGAATTATATAGCACACATTGCTGTACACACGCTTCTCCGGTATCAGCGCGATAAACTCGTCAAGCGTTATTACTCCGCAGATATCGTTTTTCTCCTCGCCCTGCAAACGCGCGAGGAATATCAGCATATTTGTCGGTGAAAGCTTTTGCAGCTGCTTCATTATCCGCTTGAAGTCCTCATACAGCTCGTCGGATCTGAACAGCAGACTGTAATGATCTTCTGCGTTCTGCCGCCAGAAAAGTTCCCGGCTTCCGTGTTCGAGATCGAAGTCGCATATATCGAAAGAACCGAGCAAGTCCGGCGTTCCGTCCTTTTTCAGTTCAAACCATTCCCCGCGCGTTTTCGCGGCAAAGGGATAATCCTCCGCAAAACCGCTGCCGAAGCCGTTCATTCTTCCGGCAACTATGCTTCCGCAGCTCATGTTGAGTTTGCAGGAGGCTCCCGCCGACAGCACTTTAATATCGTATGACATTTTATACCCTAATATATCACCGCACCGTACTTCTGTGCGGCCTTTTTCAGTTCCTCATAGTCAATGAGACTGGTGCCGTCTATGAGAGCGCGTCCCTGATACAGCATGACTGCAAGTTTCATTGCTATCTCGTCATCTCCGCTGAACATGACCGGCAGCGTCGCCATGTGTGCGTTGTCCGCAAAATCGAGAGCGTCGTCCGGGGAGTTGATCTGTATTTTCAGCACGTCACAGCCGCTGTTCTCGCAGGCGGCAATGAGGTCTTCGCCCATTCCCGCGTTGCATTCTATCGGCTCGGAGATCTCGGTGGTGTCGTGTTCGAGGAAGAATGCCGAACGCTCGTTCGCCAGCATGAGCGAGTCTATGTATTCCACCTCCGGCGGTTTGTAGCCCTCGGTGGATATTATGTTCTGAAAGCGCGTGCTGCATTCGTCGCTAAGTCCGATGAACACATCTGTTCCCGCATTCAGAAGATCTGTAAGTTCCTCGTCGGTGAGCGTTCCGGCTTTCGGACGCACTGCAAGCGGTATCTGTGCATACGGCTTTATGCGGCGGATACAGCCGATCAGTGTTTCATTGCTGTCGGCAGTGATGCCGAAGCAGATAGCGCCGATACTCTGCATCACGATAAGCGCCGCGTCCGCGGGCAGTTCATGCTCTGTCAGCATTTCCTCGTCCACGTCCAGCATGACATATACCGGTCTTCCGTACTTACGGCATTCAAGCAGTGCCGCCCGCAGGTCGGACAGCATTGTCATGCGGTCCAGCATGAACGCGCCGTACTCATCGGTTACGGTCTCGTTCAGCTTTTCCTTGTAGTATGCTTTCAGCTCGGTGAACGAAGTCTCGCCATAGGGAATGGTCATCTTCCCGCTTGGCTCAACAATAACAAAATTATCTGTGTCAACGGTGATAGGGCGCAAACAGTCGTCGGTCATTTCATATCCTTTCCAGTATGCGGTCACATCTTCTCGGGTGCTTCGACTTTGAGCAGATCGAGAAGATTCTTTATTACGGTTTTAACCGCCGTGCAGAGCGCAAGCCGTGACATTACTGTGCTGTCCGCTTCGCCCTTTATCTTGCAGCTGTCGTAGAATTTGTGGAACAGCTGCGCCAGTTCATATACATAGCGTGTTATGCGGGAGGGATTGTACGCTGCCGCAGCCTCGTTCACAGTGTCCGGCAGAGCCGCTATCTTGCGTATAACGGCAAGTTCCGCGTCATCCGTGAAGCTGAGTTTCTCCGCGTCGATATCACCGACAGCAACACCCTCCTCTGCGAACTTCTCCAGCAGGCGGCAGATACGCGCGTGTGCGTACTGTACATAGAACACCGGGTTCTTGGAGCTTTCCTCGATAGCGAGGTCAAGATCGAATTCGAGGTGAGTGTCCGGGTCACGCAGGTTGAAGAAGAATCTCGCCGCGTCCATAGGTATCTCGTCCAGCAGTGTGGCAAGGGTTATCGCCTTTCCAGAGCGCTTTGACAGCTTCACGGTCTCGCCGCCCCGTACAAGTCTTACCATCTGCATTATAACTATATCAAGCTTGTTGGCATCTACTCCGAGTGCGGTAAGAGCGGCTTTCATGCGGGCTATATAGCCGTGGTGGTCTGCGCCGAGAATATCTATCGCCTTGTCGAAGCCGCGCGTCACCAGCTTGTTGTAGTGGTATGCGATATCCGGCACGAAGTATGTCGGAACTCCGTTGGCGCGGACAAGGACTCTGTCCTGATCGTCGCCGAAGTCGGAAGCCCTGAACCATACCGCGCCCTCTTTCTCATAGGTCACGCCCTTGTCTTTGAGCATCTGCACTATCTCTTTCACCTTGCCGCTTTCGTGCAGGCTGCTCTCTTTGAACCATGTGTCATACTTTATGCGGTATTTCAGCAAGTCATCTTCCAGACCTTTTATGTTCAGCGGCAGAGCGTAGTCAACGAGGGCTTTTCTGCGCTCCTCCTCGGAAACGCTCATGTACTTGTCACCGTACTTGTCCGCGAACGCCTTTGCATGATCTATGATATCCTGTCCGTGGTAGCTGTCCTCAGGCATTTCCTCGGTGCTGCCGAATATCTGCTTGTAGCGGATATCGAGGCTGAGTCCGAACTTGTTCACCTGATTGCCGGCATCGTTGATGTAGAATTCGCGTTCCACATAATATCCCGCGTACTCAAGCACCGACGCAAGGCAGTCGCCTATCGCGCCGCCGCGGGCGTTTCCGATGTGCATGGGTCCCGTGGGATTTGCGGAAACGAACTCCACCAGCACGCGCTTTCCCTGTCCCATATCTGTCTTTCCGTAGTCGGAGCCGCCGTTTATTGCGGAAGTCACCGTTTCACCGAACCAGAGGGGCTTTAAGAAGAAGTTTATGAATCCGGGTCCCGCAACTTCAATGCGGTCAAACAGAGTGCCGTCGAGTATTGCTGTTTCGGCTATCATACCGGCAGTCTCTCTGGGGTTGCGGCGGAAAACCTTTGAGGAAGCGAGTGCCGCGTTGCAGGAAAAGTCGCCGTGGGAACTGTCCGCGGGCTGCTCCACCGTGAACGGCGGCAGCGGCTCGGCAGGAAGCTTTCCCTCCGCGGTGAGTCTCCCCAGCGCGTTCATCACGATTTCCTTGACTTCATTCTTAGCTTTTTCATTCATGTTGATATTCATATTTTTTCTGTCCTTAATCTGTTATTTTACGGAGCCATGGGAGCCGACGGAGTTGCAAAATTGTCCCTGGCTGAAACTATTATCTCCATTTCGTTTTCGGAAACGAAGTCGTTGTTGATGTCAATGCTGTATTTGAACCACAGTCTGCCGCCCTCGTCATTTACCGTGTTCACAATATCGTAGGTGTTTATGCCCATTGTGAAGTCGCCGAAAGGCGTTCCGTAGATGCAGTGGTGCTTGATGTTCTTTTCGACTGTGAGAGTCGAGACTGCCGGACCGGTGCGGTCAACGGTTATGCAGTCGCCGGCTACTTTTATATCGACTTTGCAGTTCTCATAGCCGATTCCGTCGCTTTCCTCGTAGCTCAGCACATAGCCGTCTTTGGTGCGCCGGTACTGTCCGACGGTAAAGAACTCGATCTTTTCGTCTTCATCGTCGGATTTGATTACGCTTGTAATGTTAAGGTCAACGGGTTTCATATATCTGTCCTTTCGGGAGATCTGTCATATATCCATGTCAAGCGCAAGCCCTATGAGCCTGTTAAGGGCATCGCTGTAGCTGTAGCCGCTTTCGCGCATAAGGATCATCAGCGCACTTTCGGATGTGAAGCCGGGTATCACGGAAATGGTTCTGAGCATTACTCTGTCTCCCGCAAGTCTGAACGACATTTTTGCGTAGCCCTTGAAGCTCAGGCAGCGGAAAACCTTTGTCGCGTAGGCGTATATCTTTTCGCGCTGCGTGTCGGTCATTTCCGGCGGAACGACAAATTCCGCAGTATAGGCGGCAGCGGAGTTTATGCCGTAGGTTTTGTCAACCTCCCCGAGAACCGTGGTTTCGATAGCGTATTCGCTGCCGAGTACCACGCACTCTATCGTTCTGCCGGAAAGATCCTCTTCCACGATACAGGTGTGGTGGTGGGAAAAACCGATCTTGGCTGCGGCTTTAAGTTCCTCCGCGTTGTATGCGATATTCGCGCCGATCGAGGAAGAGCAGCTTGTTGCCGATACATAAACGGGGTAGGTAAGGTGTTTTTCAAGTTCTGCGATCTTTTCGTCGATCTGCGGCATCTCACTTCGCTCCAGCAGCGCGTACTTCGGCACCTCAACGCCCACGGACGCGAGGATAAGGTGCGTCATTGCCTTGTCCATGCAGTACAGCGCGGTTTCGGGGCTGCAATCCACATACGGTATCTTCGAGAGCTTCAGCAAAGCCTGTATTCTGCCGCCCTCGCCGTATTTGCCGTGCAGCGCGGACATAACGACATCAACGCGCTTGAAAGCCGTCGAGCCGTCGGACATTATGCTGATGATCCCCGAGTGCAGCGGATCGGGGCTTATTATCGCTGAGCAGCAGTCCCCGGACATTTCCCATGTCCCGTCCCGGATCTCGTCATAGCTGCCGGGAAAGTACAGCCATCTTCCCGCGCGGGTGATACCGATCGGCGTGATGTCGTACCTGTCCGGATCCAGTCCGTTCAGCAGGGAATACGCGGACACCAGTGAAACCTTGTGGTCTTTTGTTGCGCCGCCGAAAAGGACGGCTATCCTTACCTTTGCCATTTTGTGTTGTTCCCTTCAAAATGCATTATTATACTATTATAACACATTCGCCGTGATTTTTCAATACCGTTTATGTATATTTTACAGAAAACTCTGTGATATAAAAAGAGCCGGCTCCATGCGGAACCGGCTCACGATGTTTATTCTGGATCATTCGATAGCAATATACTTTGTCTTTTCCTGCTTCGGCAGTGCTTCGGGCTTCGGGATATCCAGCGTAAGCACGCCGCCGTCGAATTTTGCCTTGATGTCGTTCTCGGTCACATTTTCGCCTACATAGAAGCTTCTGCTGTAGGTTCCGCTGAAACGCTCGCGGCGGATATAGTTGCCTTTCTTGTCCTTTTCGTCATTGTTCGATGCTGTGGAGGCGGTGATCGTGAGGTAGCCCTCGTCCAGCTTTACCTTGACGTTCTCTTTCTTTATACCCGGGAGATCGACTTCAAGCTCATAGCCGTTTTCCGTCTCTTTCACGTCGGTCTTCATTGTAGCCGCAGGCTGTGTACGAGCTGCAGCAGGGAAGCTGAAAAAGTCATCAAAATCATCAAACACATTTCTTCTGAACATATCCGGTACTAACATAAGTCATAACCCCTTTCAAATACATTGTATGTTTATTATGGAAACTCGGGAGGGTGTTTATTCTTTTTATCCCTTTCCTTTGTTCTGTTTACAGTATAGCACAAACTTTTAGCACTGTCAATAGGAGAGTGCTAATTTTGACACACTTTTCACAATTGTCACAAAACGGTCATATATTTGTGAGAGGGTCTTGATGTTTTATATCATTTATGATAAAATGTAGATGCCGCATAGATCATGTTTTGGACTGATATTGCATACAGCCGCAGGAAAAGCGCAGAAGCCTGCGGTTACAATAAAAGACGGCGACAAAACTCTTAAAAAAGGCACCGATTATACCGTTTCGTACAAAAACAACACAAACATAGGTACTGCTTCCGCAACAATTAAGGGAAAAGGCGATTATACCGGCACAAAGACCGTAAAGTTCAGTATTGTGCCGCCTGCAACGACCCTCACCGCGGAAAAAGGTGACGGCAAGTTTAAACTTTCATGGAAAGCCGTAAACGGTATTACAAAGTATCAGATACAGTATTCCACAGACGGCGGCAAGACATTTGAATCCGCAGGAAAAGCTGCAAACACAAAGACAAGTTCCTCGTTAAAACTCGATACGAGCAAGACCTGTACATTCCGTATCCGCTCCTATAAGACGGTTGACGGAAAGAAATATTACAGTGAATGGTCAAAAGCTGTGACAGTAAAGTAAACGTAAAAGCTCCTCTTCGCGGGGAGCTTTTATTATTAAATGTTTGACAAATCCTCCGATATGTGATACTATATCAGTGGGAGTGATAATGTGAAAAACAATAAGATCGTAATTCTCGACTCAACGCTGCGGGACGGCGCACAGGGCGAGGGCATCAGTTTTTCAGTCTCGGACAAACTGAAAATTGCCGACGCGCTGGACAAGTTCGGCGTAGATTATATAGAAGCCGGAAATCCCTGCTCCAACCCGAAAGACGCGGAGTTTTTCGCCAAAGTCTCGGACAGGCACTACACCACCGCTAAGCTTACGGCTTTCGGCTCCACCGTCCGCAAAGACACGGCTCCGGAGGACGACGAGAACCTGCGTGCGCTGCTGTCAGCAGATACGAAATACATCACGGTTTTCGGCAAGGCTTGGGATCTGCACGTTGACTGTATCCTCGGCACATCGCTTGCCGAGAATCTCAAAATGATCTCGGATACCGTGACCTACCTGCGCAGAAACGGACGCACGGTCTTCTTTGACGCGGAGCATTTCTTTGACGGCTATCGTGCCAATCCGGATTATGCTATGGAAGTTCTGAAAACCGCGGAAAAAGCGGGTGCAGCCGCTGTAGTGCTGTGCGATACCAACGGCGGCTCATTTCCCGACTACATCTCAAAGACGGTCAGGACTGTCTGTAAGAGTATAAAAACGAGCGTAGGCATACACTGCCACAACGACACGGGCTGCGCTGCCGCGAACACGGTTTTTGCCGTAAAGGCGGGAGCGGTTCACATACAGGGTACATTTACCGGTATCGGCGAGCGCTGCGGAAATGCCGCGCTTACGACGGTGATACCTGATCTTCAGCTGAAATTCGGTTACGGGATAGTAAGCGATGAACGGCTTGCCACGCTGAACAAGACAGCACGCTTCATAAGCGAGGTAGCCAATGTGAGACTCCCTGCCAACCTGCCGTATATCGGAAAATCAGCGTTTGCGCACAAGGCGGGAATGCACGCGGACGGTGTTGCGAAAGAGCCGAGGACATACGAGCATATAGATCCCTCGCTTGTGGGGGGGAGCAGGTATTTCCTGCTCAGCGAAGCTTCCGGAAGATCCTCGGTGCTGCCTAAGGTGCAGGTGTACGACGGTTCGCTCACCAAGTCCAGCAGCGAGACTAAGGCGGTCACAGAGAAGCTCAAGGAGCTTGAACACATGGGCTTTCAGTTTGAGGCAGCCGCGGCAAGCTTTGAACTGCTGGTAATGAAAGAACTCGGCAGATTCAAGCCGCATTTCGAGATAGACCATTTCCGTATCATCTCTTCAATGGACAGTCTCGACGGACACGCCTATACCGAGAAAGCCAATGCGCTGGTAAAGGTCAGAGTCGGTGACAGGTACGAGATCACCGCTGACGAGGGAGAGGGCCCGGTAAACGCGATAGACAAGGCACTGCGAAAGGCGCTGGAGGTGTTTTACCCGGAGCTTAAAAAGATGCACCTCAGCGATTTCAAGGTGCGTGTTGTCTCAACCAATGACAGTACAGCGGCAATTACGCGCGTGCTTATCGAAAGCACAGACGGTGAGCGGACATGGACGACGGTGGGGGCTTCGCGTGATATTATCAATGCCAGCGTTATCGCGCTCACCGATTCGCTGGAGTATATGCTGAAAGACAGACAGAGCAGTGACTGACCGCTGCTGCCGGTCACGCTGAGCGAACAGGGGAGTGTGATGATATGGGATTGTTCGGTTTCTTCGATCCAGCCGTGAATAATGAGGACGAGGTTTATGATGAGGACGAAACAGAGGAACTGATAGAGGACAGTTCGCTGTTTTTTGAAGCGCCCCCTCTGGAAAGCACCTCGGTTAAGTTTACTCCCAGGGATATTTATCGCTTTGACGCGGGAGCGGCACTGGAGTATGTCGAAAACCTGCCTTATGACTTCCGCTGCTACTTTGATGCCAGACGCGCTTTCAACCGTGCGTTTGACAGATGCCGGGAGGAGATAGCCGGCTTTGAGAGCTACGAGGGAGGACGCACAGCGATCCAGTCCGAAAGCTTCGATTACGACGATCACAGCATTGTTATCGACTTCACCATGAGCCGGGACAGTGACAGAGCGCCTTACGTTTTCACCGCAAACATAAAAGTTGACGAATGAAAGGAATTACACTATGATAAAAGTATCACCGATGTTCAGTGACCACATGGTCTTACAGCGTTTTAAGAACATCAGCGTTTTCGGGACAGGGGATGAGGGAGAAAGAGTTACCGTTACCCTCGGCGGCGATACTGCCGAAACGCGTGTGCGCGGCGGACGCTGGACTGCCGTACTTCCCGCGCAGAAAACTGCCGACGGGGCGGAAATGACTGTTTCGGCAGACGGCTTTTCCCGCACATTCACCGATATTGCAATAGGAGAGGTGTGGCTTGCGGGCGGGCAGTCGAACATGGAGTATGAACTTCAGAACTGCACCACCGGCAAGCAGCACCTCGAAAACGACGCGGGCGTGAATGTACGCTATTATTACACCCAGAAGATCGTAAACCTCGAACCGCGTTATGAGGAAGTCATAACCAACAACGGCTGGCAGCTTTTTGACAGCGAGAGAGCAAAATGCTGGTCTGCCGTCGGTTACATATACGCGAAGAGACTTTCCGAAAAGCTGGGCTGCACTGTGGGTATCATCGGCTGCAACTGGGGAGGCACCAAAGCCTGCCACTGGATGAGCGGGGAAAGCCTTGAAAAGGACACGGATATGCGGTTCGACTACGACAAGTACCTTGCGGCGATCGAGGGAAAGTCGGATGAGGAAATGACTCGTGAATACCGGGAATACGAAAACTACCACAACGAATGGTGCCGCAAAAGTGCCGACTACTATAACAACACTCCGGATCCGGACTGGGACGGCTGCCTTAAAGTATGCGGCGAGAACCGGTATCCCGGACCTCCGCTGCCGCTGAATCCGTTCAGTCCGACAACTCTGTACAACAGCATGATAAAGGTCGTATGTCCCTATACGCTGGCGGGATTCCTCTACTATCAGGGCGAGAGCGACGACGACAACCCGCAGAACTACTACAAGCTTCTGCGCGGACTTATTGACCTCTGGCGCACCGACTGGGGAGATGACGAACTTCCGTTTCTTATCGTGCAGCTTCCCATGCACCGCTACAGCGGCGACGAGGACAGAAAGAACTGGTGCCTTATCCGTGAAGCGCAGGAAAAGGCATACCGCACTGTCCGCAATACCGGACTTGCGGTAGCTATCGACTGCGGCGAGTTCAACGAGATACACCCTCACGACAAGGAGATCGTTGCGGAAAGGCTGTATCTGCAATCCCTCAATTTCTACGGTGAACAGCATCGCCCGCTTCTCTGCGGGTCTGTGCTGCCTCGGAACGGCGGTATCGAAGTAAGCGTGGATCCGCAGTTCACAACGGAGATACGCGGTGAGAAGAACGGCTTCGAACTTGCGGGAGCCGACGGTGACTTCAAGCCTGCGGATTTCTCGGTGAACGGTAACAAGATCTTCGTGACAAGTCCCGAAGTTCCCGAACCGGTATATATCCGCTATCTCTGGACGAATTACAGCGACAAGATCCCCGTTTACAGCACGGACGGACTGCCGCTTGCTCCGTTCCGTGCCGGCGTGATACCTGCTTATGACCGTAAAACGGATATCTGAACAACATTAACAACCCGGTCAGATTCATTGGTTTGAGTCTGACCGGGTTTTATTAACGGTTATCGGCGCTTTGCGATGAGCCGCGTTTGAATTACGGATCTCCGGCGGTTTCGGAGAAAAAGCTGTCGTATATCTCGCGGACCGTATCGGTAAGCGTTCTGTAAAGACCGGTTTTCTCGTCGAGAAAATAATTGCTGCGGTTGGTGAGTATCACAACGCCGGTTCTGTCGCTGCGGTCATAGAAGATACCGGTTATTGCACCGAGCGCGTTGCCCGGGTGTCCGTACATTTCGCGTCCGGGAACGAGGGTGCCGCTGTACTTGCGTACATTCAGCCCCATGCCGAAGTTGTCGGTCTCAATGTAGGTGTTGTGCATCTGTTCAAGGGACTTCTCACTGATTACACGCTTTCCGCCGCATTCCCTGATCGTCCCGTCACCGGCAAGCGCGGTGCCGAGTCTCGCAAGATCGGCGGGAGTTATCAGCAGCTCGCCCTGCGCTTCAAGGTAGGAATTGCCAAGCCCGAAAGACTCATAGTATTCCCTGTCCCTGTCCCATTCGGAAACATTGTAAACAACGCCGTCATGGTCATAGATCACGGCACAGCTTTCCTTATCCTCGATCTGATCTATTATGTAGCCCGCATCCATTCCCAGCGGTTCAAACAGCGTTTCGCGGGCATAATCGTGGAAGAATCTGCCGGTAAGGCACTCGATCAGGGCGCCCATTGTTCCTGCACCGAAGTTGGTGTAGTTGTAGAATGTTCCAGGTGCGATACCGGTAATTGAGTTTTTCAGTACATACCCGACATCATACCTCAGTGACGCTCCCTGTTCATACAGATAAGTGTCGGTGATGCCGGCTGTGTGGGTCAGCAGGTGCCACAGCTTTACGTCATTGTTCCCCGCGGCGGAATAAGGCAGCCCCACAGCGTCGTCAAGCAGAGATTCGGGGGTTATAAGTTCCTCGTCGCACAGTCTCATAACGAGTATCGTAGATATCAGCTTTGATACGCTTGCCGCGCGGAAGTGGGTGCTTCGGTCACATTTCCTGCCCGAGTCGGTATCGGCAAGCCCGAAGCCTTCGGTGTAGATAATGTCGCCGCCGCGGAAAACAGCTATCCCCATTCCGTAAACGCCGTTTTCCTCGCGTATAGCGTCAAGCCGCTGCCGCAGTTCCGCGATATCCGGCATTGCGTATGGAGCTTCTGTGATCGGTGCGGCAGTGACCGGCACATCGTCCGGTGAGATCAGGTAGATCCCGGTCTGGCTTTGCGCCGCCGTGTGTGAAGTCTCTTCCGCGGCAGGCTCGGTTTGTTTCATCGCAGGAACGCTCTCGCTGTCGGATATGTCAACGCACCCGCACAGAGTGAACATTACCGCTGCCGCGAGAGCCGCGATTCGTAAAATGTATTTCTGCATGGTCGATTAGTTTCCATAGTTTATTCAAGATCAGGTATGCTTACATGATCTATTATATCTTATTTTACGCAGCATTTCAAGGTTCCGGTGCAAAAAAACGCTTTATCCGCATATCGGAGCCTGAGCATATATGCTTTTGCGGAATGTGTTTTCCGCAAAAAGACCGGTTTGTAACCAAAATGTTTGGTTAGCGCGTGCAAACTTTATGAAAAACCCCTTGATTTTTCGGATACTATTTGCTATAATGTAGATAGCGGAGGGTATCCGCTCAAAAAATGGCAATAATTATACATATAGGAGGAACAAACCCATGGCTTACAAAATCACTGCTGAAGAATGTATCGCTTGCGGCGCTTGCGCAGACGGTTGCCCCGTTGAGGCTATTTCTGCCGGAGACGCTTATTCTATCGACGCTTCCAAGTGCATAGACTGCGGAGCTTGTGCAGATGCATGTCCTGTTGGCGCGCCTAAGTCCGAATAATTCAGTAATTACGCGGAAAGCCGTGAACTTTCGGGTTCACGGCTTGTTTTTTTGCACTTTCGGAACCGGCAAAAGCAACAAAACTGTAACCGCGGAATTGTTCAAAAGACAGAACCGCGGCTGAACCGCTAAAGTTTTCCAACGGACTGCCGATATAATATAAAATCAAGGAAGCAGGGACGCAAGACAGTCAGGGACGACAAAAAGCACGGACGCTTTGAAAGATCACCCGAACCGGTCAGGGAGGACAACGGAAGAGGGCAGGGACATGGAGGTCTTGAGGAAGAGTTTACCGCGTCAAGGACGACGCTTCGCATCTTCCGCAAAACCGATAACAATTCTTTATATATAGTGGAACCCCCGCCGCAAGAGTGGCGAGGGCTCTTTCAATTGCAGGAGACTGCGCCCGCAGTCCGATCCGTCTTTCGGCTGCTGCGGGCGTATCATGCTATTCTCTGCTGTAACACAGCACCGATCAGCTTCTTTTCATTACTTCAAGGCACATTCTGCCGTTGTGATAGGGGCATTTCCACGGATCGACCGTCGGCTTCGCAGAGTCAGGCTTGCCGTTTTCAAGTATCTGCGAATACCATTCGCCGCCCTCGCGCTTGTCGATGATCTCAGCTTTTATGTTTTCCCAGAGCGCGTTGGAAATATCGAGATAGCGCCGCTCTCCGTACTTCTGCCAGCCGTTGAGGAATCCCACAACGCCCTCGGCCTGCACCCACCAGATGTGCATTTTGCTTATCTTGTCGTTTTCCCGCTCGTTGTTCAGAGCGCCGTTCTCGAAAGCGATATCGGCGATGTTCCTCACAACTGCCTCGTTCATTTCCCGGACTCTCGCAGTCAGAGCGTCATCTCCCATGACTTCGCAAGCGCGGTCAATAAGCCATGTCGCCTCGATGTCGTGACCGTAGGAGTGAATGTCACCGATGACGTTAAGTTCGCGGTCAAAGAACACAAGAAGTCTGCTTTCGGGTTTGTAATATATCTTGTCAAGGAAGATCTCTGTCTGGAATTTCAGACGGTTCAGCACTCTCTCGTCGCTGCTTACCCGGTAAAGCTCGGTATAAGCTTCCAGCAGGTGCAGAGTGGTATTCATGGTCTTGTCCGCCATAAGTCCGTTCTCGGAAAGCGCATCATTGGGGATAAGCTTCCAGTCCGCAGACATAGCTTCGAGATACGCAACGTCGTCTGTGCAGTTCTTCTCGACGGTCTCAAAGATCTCCAGCGCAAGCTTCAGCGCCTGATCGTCCTTGGAAGCGTCGTAGTAGCTTGCAAGAGCGTAGATGAAGAACGCCTGACAGTAGGTGTGCTTCATGCTGTCGCTCACTGTGCCGTCGGCGTTCATCAGCCAGTAAACTCCGCCGTTCACCGGGTCAACGCAGTATTTGCGCATGAAATCGAAACAGTGACGGGCATTGTCAAGACAATCCGGATCGCCCAGCACAAGGTAGCAGTTCGAGAAGAACCACAGTATGCGGGAATGAAGTATCACGCCCTTTTCCGCATTTTTGTCAAGGTGCAGGTCATGGTCCATGAATCCGTAGAAGCCGCCGTTTTTGTCGTCACGGAGGCTGCTCCAGAACGGGATAATATGTTCGGTAAGTTCTTTTCTGACTTCGCTGACAATAGCCATATCGTATATCCTCACTTTACAAAATGTATATCCATTCCCCGATACGGGGAATGGATAGTTTTTTATTCTTCGTTGTTTGCGGCCGCGGGAGATCCGTCGTTATCCGGTCTCTTCGGAGCAGCCTTTCTCGCGTCTTTCTTAGCCTGCTTTGCGGGTGAGCGGCGAACCGTACCCTGCGGCATATTCGGACGCATTACCTGCTCACGCTGCGGAGCGCGTCTCTGCTGGAGTCTTGCCGTGAGTATCGCGCGCGCGGTATCCTCGCGGATAGCGGCGATCATCTCGTCGAACATTGCAAATCCCTCGAAACGGTATTCGACAACAGGATCCTTCTGACCCATTGAACGCAGATAAATGCCGCGTTTCAGCTCGTCCATAGCGTCGATGTGATCCATCCACTTCTGGTCAACGTTTCTTAGCAGCACAACGCGCTCCAGTTCGCGCATGATCTCCGCACCGTACTCGGCTTCCTTGGCGGCGTAGATAGCCTCCGCCCGTTCGGTGAGCATTTCGGTGATGTCGGATTTCTTTACGTCGTTCAGTTCATCGCTCGTGTATGTGAGATCGTCCGGAGTTGTAAGAACACCCGCGTAATGCTCTCTGAGACCGGTCAGGTTCCAGTTGTCGGCGATATCGCCCTGACAGAACATATCCACGTTCTCCTTGATGCTCTCGGTTATCATGGACTTTATGCTTTCGCTGATATCGTCACCGTCAAGCACTTTTGCACGCTGTGAGTATATCGTCATTCTCTGCTGCGACATTACATCGTCGAAGTCGAGGACGCTCTTTCTTATCTGGTAGTTTCTGCTTTCTATCTTACGCTGCGAGGATTCGATAGTCTTGGTGAGTATGGAGTTCTCGATCGGCACGTCCTCGTCGATCTTGAGAGTCTCCATGACTGCCTGAACTCTGTCGCCGCCGAACAGACGCATGAGATCGTCCTCCAGCGAAACGAAGAAGCAGCTTTCTCCGGGGTCGCCCTGACGTCCCGCACGTCCGCGGAGCTGGTTATCTATACGGCGGGATTCATGACGCTCGGTGCCGAGAATGAACAGACCGCCTGCCTTGCGGACTTCTTCCGCTTCGGGTGCAATCTGAGCCTTGTACTTATCGTTAAGCTCCATGTATGTTTTTCTTGCGGCAAGTATCTCCTCGTTGTCGGTCTCGGCAAAGCCGGTCGCTTCGTTGATAAGCTCGTCGGGGATACCTTGCCTGCGCATATCGGCTTTAGCAAGATACTCCGCGTTACCGCCGAGCATGATATCGGTTCCGCGTCCTGCCATGTTGGTGGCAATAGTGACCGCACCCTTCTTGCCTGCCTGTGCTACGATCTCTGCTTCACGCTCATGGTTCTTCGCGTTGAGGACTTCGTGCTTGATGCCGGCCTTTTTGAGCATCTTTGAAAGCTCTTCGGACTTCTCGATAGAGATAGTACCTACCAGCACAGGCTGTCCCTTTGCGTGGCACTCCTTTATCTGCTCGATAGCGGCAACGAACTTGCCGTGCTCGTTCTTATATACCTGATCCTGTCTGTCAATACGGATAACAGGCTTGTTGGTGGGGATCTCGATAACATCGAGACTGTATATGCCTCTGAACTCGGTCTCCTCGGTC